>JAEWQS010000075.1 GCA_023399095.1 Bacillota bacterium | reverse complement strand
CTCCAGGATCAATTAGCGGACGCGCCTGAAGAAGCCGAACATGAGCCGTTTTCCTTTGATGAGATCAGTAATGAAAGCGATTTCTGCGCATATTGTAAAAATAAAGATGATGGCATATATTCAGTTTTGTCAGGTCGAATAAACAGCAACCACTATCAATATGTGAGAGTTTCGGACGAATATTGGCTTCCGGAAGAGGGTATTGAAACAGATCAGGAAAAGAATGATTTTTTAAATATGAATCCGAGTATTTCGCTTGAAGAGGCGCAAAAAAAAGCTCAGCAGGCTTTGCGTGATCTAAATGCCGACCTGCCATGCTGCTGTCCCATCATACAAAATCGATAAGCTATAAAAATGACAAGGCCACTTCAGTGGGTTGGGAATTTTATTATACGCGGGATTGTAACGGATTGCAGGCTTCATATGTGGGAAGTTGGAATATATGGAAAGGCAGCCCCGCTCCTGTTAACATAGCGCCATGGCAACAAGAGTGTTCATTTATAATTGTAGACGATAAAGGAATTGCGGTATATGACATTAGAGGTGCGGGCAGACAGAATAAGGTTTTATACAAGAACGTTGAACTGTTGGCATTTGATGATATTCTTGAACGGATTAAGCAGCAATTGGTTTACAATCATGCTTATCAGCAAGAGTCGGTTGAGGAGTATTCAGTTGTTGTGAATGAAATAAAGCTGGGCAGCTCGCTTGTGAATGTGAAAGACCACCCGGATGTCGGCAGACTCATCCCTTCATGGGATGTTGTTTATGACTACTACGAAAGATTTGCAGGCGAAGAAGAACCTTCTGTTTATCATTGTCACACGTATTTTAATGCCATAGACGGAAGCTATATAGAACCGCGTGTTTCGAATAATCAACTGATGCCTAACAGCTAATACATTCTTTTTGACAGCTAAGCTTCTTTTACCCCCAGCCCCAGCACTGCCGCCAGCCGCGCATTTTTCACGGACAGCGTTTTGGGCAAAGCAGGCAGCTCATGCCCCGTCTTTTTGCACGCATAGGCGTAGAGCAAGCCGGACAAGCCCGCAGCCAGATTGCGCCTGTCCCGCGAGGCGCTTTGCAGCGCGAGCCTCGCTTTCTCCAACGCATCCTCGCCGCCTAACAGCATCAGCGCGATGGCATATGTATTGATGATATAGCCTTGCTTCGCCCTTGAAAGTAGCTTCGCCGCGCGATCATGCTGCCCCAAGCAAATATGCGTCCACGCGATCTTCTCGCTGATATGCCATGTGTTGTGCTTGCGATCGGTGTAGCTTTCCGTCACACGCTTGGCCGCTTCAAGATATGCAAGCGCTTTTTGCGCGTGCGGCTTTGCGTCTTCCCCTGTTGCCCGCGCCACAAACGCCATGCCGCTGTATGCGCAGCCAAGGCGGTAAAGCTTCTCGGATGGCGCACGCGTCCATTCCTTTTGCAGCAAGGCGAGCGCCTTTGTATCGAGCTTATCAAGCGGCAGGTCTGTCTCGGCATGATAGCACTTTTCCAGTAGCTCCACGGCGCTGTTAAGATCAAGCTTAGATATCGTCTGCACATGGCATGATGTATTTGAGCCTGCGATAATACGCAAGAAATATTCGTGAACGGGCAGATAAGCGTCATCAATGTAATAATTGCCGAGCACAAAAAGTGCTTTGGCGTATTCACGCCTGTTGCGCTGCTTTTCTTCATCATTTTCCAGCGCTTCATACAGCGATATCGCCGTGGCGAGATGCTCCTCGCCCACCTCGCGAATCTCGCGCAGCAGCTCGGCCTCCCTCGCGCCAAACGCGCGCTTGCCAAACAGCAGATACGGCGCTTGTTTTTCGATAATGAGCTTGCCCTTGCGGTAATTGTTGCGTATGCTCTGCGGATAGATTTCCAGCGCGCGGCTCAGCCATTCGTTCGCGTTTTCGATCTCGGTGCTTAAGTCCTGATCTCGGCGCTCTCCGGGGCGCATTAGCTCGTGCACGTTGGAATAGTAGCGATAGGCGAGCGCCGTGGCGCAACGCGCGCTATGCTGCTCCAACTCGGCTCCGCGTTTCAAGAACGCCACGCAATAATTGCGGTATTGCTTCGCCTCTTCCAGCTTTTTTGTTTCTCCCGCTTTAATCAGCAGCGTGGTGGCGAGCTTGCTGCACGCACGCCCCAAGTTATACAAAGCGTCTGCGTTGTCCCAGACTTCAGGGTTGGCGTTTAACTTACTCAGCGGTGCGTAAAGCATGCATATGCCCTTATAATCGCCTTTTTCCATTAGGATCTGTGTCTGTTCGTCGCGTTTAAGACGCTTGCACAGCGCCGCAAATCGCTCACGCGGCATAAAGAAAAGCAGAGGCGCATGCCCTGCTTCATTCAGCCATCCGTTTTGCGTGGCAATACGATAGATTTCTCCCCCCACCGACGCGCTTTTAACGCTCAGCTTCTTGGCAGCCCCCAGCTTCAAAGTGAGGGCGTCTTTGTGCAAATCAAAGCTGTCAAGCGGCAATGCCACAGCCCTGCTGCTCTCACCGCTTCGCCCGGCCTGATAGGCTATTACTGTCTTAACTTTGTCGAGCTTTTCGCGCATATCAGAATATGCCCGGTATGCCCGTTCAACCTGCAAAAACGCGGGGCCGCTCAGGCGGTATGAGTCCTTAAAACCCGCCGCGTCAAACACTGCAATGATTGCCAGCATAGGTTTATCCCTTTCTGTATTGGTTTTATATACCATCCATTTTATCAGCATCTTCCTATTGCCGCAATAGTCGCCTTTGACAAATGTCATCAAATCTTTACATTTTCCGCTACGCATTTGTTTTGTATTATTTCCCACGTTGTTATATAATCGTATTCGAAAATGGAGGCGATATTTATTTATGAAATACTCTGTCGTGATACCGGCCTACAACGAAGAATCCGTTCTTATGCTTTCTAATCAGCGTCTCAAAAATGTGATGGACACGCTTGGCGATTATGAGCTGATATTCGTGAACGATGGTTCGCGTGACGACACTTTAATAAAGTTGCGGCAGCTTGCGGCAGAGGATAAATGCGTCAAAGTCTTAAGTTTTTCCCGAAACTTTGGCCACCAAGAGGCCGTATCCGCAGGCATGGCCAAAAGCAAAGGGCAAGCCGTGATCATTATCGACTGCGATTTGCAAGATCCGCCCGAGCTCATTCCCGACATGGTGAAGATGTGGCAGGATGGTGCGGACATCGTATATGGACACCGCATCAAGCGCAAAGGTGAAACCGCGTTTAAAAAGCTCACCGCCTGGGTTTACTACCGCGTGTTAAAGTGGCTGGGTGGGCAATACATACCCGCGAACACGGGCGATTTCCGACTTATTGACCGCAAAGTCTGCGATGTACTGACAAATATGCCCGAACGCAACCGTTTTCTACGCGGCATGGCAGCATGGTCGGGATTCAAAGCGGTGCCGATCAATTATGTACGCGATGAACGCGCTGCAGGCGAAACAAAGTATTCGATGAAAAAGATGCTCAAGCTCGCGGGCGACGGTATCACATCATTTTCCAACAAGCCGCTTAAGTTTCCGCTTGTTTTCGGAATCATCATGTCTGTCGCTTCATTGATCTATCTTGTGCTCGCCGTCATTTTTTACTGCACAGGGGCATGGTCTTATCTGCACATTTTATTTTCTCTTTTGTTTGGGCTGATATCCTGCCTGTTTATCGGTCTTGGCATTTTCGGGCTGTATTTGGGCAGAATATACGATGAGACCAAAGCGCGGCCGCTTTACATTATCGATGAACAGATTAATTTGGAGGAGCTATGATCGATTCTAGACTGAAACAACTATGCCATTCCCTTGTGAACTATTCCATGTCCGTCAAAAAAGGCGAACGTGTATTGATTGAAAATTTTGATTGCCCCGAAGAACTCTCCACGCAGCTCATTAAAGAGGTTTATGATGCCGGCGGCGTTCCGTTCAGCTGGATTCGCAACCAGCGTATACAGCGCACGCTGCTGCAAAACGCGACCAAGCAGCAGATAGAAGAACTGACGGAATATGACGCGACCTTGATGCGTGAGATGGATGCATATGTGGCGTTCCGCGGTTCCTTCAACACCTCGGAGCTTTCCGACGTGGACGAAGAAAAGCTCAAGCTTTACCGTTCCATCTATTCCAAACGCGTGCATCATGAGCTGCGCGTTAAAAAAACGAAGTGGGTGGTGCTGCGCTACCCCAACGGATCGATGGCACAGCTTGCAAACATGAGCACCGAGCAGTTTGAAGATTTCTACTTCAACGTCTGCAATCTTGATTACTCCAAAATGGACAAAGCGATGGATGTGATGAAGGAGCGTCTAAAGACCGTGGACGAAGTGCATATGAAAGGTCCCGGTACAGATCTTAAGTTCTCCGTCAAAGGCATTCCGTCCAAAAAATGCTCAGGCCATATGAACATACCCGACGGCGAGATATATACCGCACCCATAAGAAACAGCGCGAACGGCCATATCACGTATAACACACCCTCGTTCTCGCAAGGCTTCAAATTTGAAAACATCTATTTCGAATTTAAAGACGGCAAGATCGTGGACGCAAAGGCCAACAATACCGAACGCATAAACAAGATACTCGATACTGACGAGGGTGCACGTTATCTTGGCGAATTCTCGTTTGGTGTGAATCCGTACATTCTGCATCCCATGTGCGACACTCTGTTTGACGAGAAGATAGCAGGTTCTATCCACTTGACGCCCGGCTCGTGTTACGAGGATGCCGACAACGGCAACGAGAGCGCGGTTCATTGGGATCTCGTGCTGATCCAGCGAAGCGAGTACGGCGGTGGCGAAATTTATTTCGACGGTGAGCTGATTCGCAAGGACGGCAAGTTCTTAGGCGAGCTTTCCGTGCTTAACGAAGAATACTTGGTGTAACGGCATATATGAAATAAAAAGCGGCCTTTGGTCGCTTGAGCTTGTCGAAAAACCTACGGTTTTCCGCCAGTTTACCGGTCTTGCTTGTTCCTCGCAAACTCGAAACTGCGCAAAACCCCGGGTCCCCAAAAAGCAACACTTTTTGGGGTGGAGCCAAGGTGTGGGCTGCGCGGGTTTGGGGCCCCCGAAAAGCCATGCTTTTTGGGGTAAATCATAGCCCGTCTTGCCCACGTATTATATTAAAGACTTTTTTGACAGTCTGAAGCGGCCTTTGGTCGCTTTTTTTGTACTGCGTTTATACTGTGCATTTTAAACCGCTATGCGTATTAGAGGGGCCAAAATATGCTATGTCATGCTGAATAGGCTGGCAGTGAAATAGCTAAGCGCTAAAAAATGTGAAAATCCATATGGTACAAACATATTTCGTTAGGTGTACAAACATATTTTGATAGATACTTGTTATCTCCAAGAACTTATGATAAAATGATTGAAATATTCCATGAAAGTGATTTGCATATTCGTTTAGCAGGAGATAGCCCCATGATTATTTCAAGTAGGCATCGTGTTATTTCTGAAGAAAAAAATATAGCATGTTCAATATCTAATCAATCGAGTTTAATATGAAAAACATCAAGAGTTTGTGTGGAAAAGAAATAGACTTTTATAAAATAATTATGGAAAACGAGTTCATGCATGTATATTTTAAGGACAGGGACTCGCGTTTTCTAGACGTAAGCCTTGCGCAGCTGCGCGGGCTGGGCTGTAGCTCGCTTGAAGAAGTGGTCGGGAAAACAGACGGCGATTTTTTTGCCGAGAATTTCGCAGCGGAAGCCAGACAAGATGAACTTAAAGTGATGGAAACAGGCATACCTATGCTTAATAAAGTTGAGCGGCTGCTATGGCTTTCCGGAGAAATTTCCTGGATGCAGGTTAATAAGTATCCGCTTCATGACGATAATGGGAATGTCGTCGGCACATGGGGAACATCATTCAATGTGACAGCGATTACCGATGAAAAGCGCCGTCTGGAGGAAGCCAATACAGAACTCGAAGATGTCGGCAATTTCTATAAGAGGCAATGTGTCATAGACGATATGACGGAGCTGTTTAATCGTCGTAAATTCTTTGAAGAATTAAACAACGAATTCGAGAAATTAAAAAGCCCACATAACAAAGGCCATGTGTTCTGCATCTCATTTTTGGATATTGACAATTTTAAGTCTGTCAACGATCATTTCGGACATCAGTTCGGCGATTTTATAATAAGCGAAACCGCCGCAATAATCCGTGCAAACGTTCGTTCCGGCGATATCGTCTTTCGCTTGGGCGGAGATGAGTTTCTTATCATTTACAAAAAAACAAATAAAGCCGGAGCCTTGGCCATTTTGGAGAGAATAAGCAGCTCGCTGAGGGCGACAAGTTTTACAAAGGGTGGGGTTAGCACAAAAATTACAATAAGCGGTGGAATCGCTTCTTCTCTAGAAGCCGGAAATATAGATGATTTAATACATCTTGCCGATATGCGGCTCTATCAAGCCAAAGGAAAAGGCAAGGATAAAATCGTGCTGTAATGCCAAAGAATCTCGACCCAGACATGGATGATATTTACTATGCATCCATGTTCGCATCAGTAGCCGCGGGATGGCACAGTCCACTTGGGTTCGGCAATCCTTCGGCTGTATTGCGCCGGAATAAACGTCGTTTTTTTTATTGTGGACTAAAAATCTGCCACAGCTGCAAAAACCGCTACGAGACCCATGATGTTGAAAAGAATGTGGGCAATAAAGCCCGGCCATATGCTTTTACGCTTCTGTGCTGCAAAAGCAATAAGCAATGTTACAGGCAATAAGCTCAGTATATCCCACCATTTAAAGCTATGAAACAGCGCCCATAAAGCACCGTGAACCAGCCAGGTATTTTTTTCAAGAGCTTTTTCCTGCCTCGGCAGTATGTATCCCCGCCATAGAAGTTCTTCACCCGCTATATTAAAAAAAAGCATGATAATAAACTTGATAAACACAGTCCAGTTGCCAAAAATGTGTCCGCCAACGAACCGATCAAGAGAAGATACGTCCACAGCCGCTTGAGGATCAAGAAGAAGAGGTAGATTTTTCGGAACGGGTACAATCTGCTGATTAATCAGCTGTTCCATAAGCATTGATATTAATCCAAAGACTATCAGCGCCACAACAAAAACGCCCACCCCCCATACGACATCCATGAGCCGAAGTCGATAGATTCTGTAGCGCACCAAAAAACCTTTCATGCTGTGTCCGTTCTGTATATAGTAAATAACGAATGCGGTCACAAACATAAGCACTGACGGCAGAGTAAAAGCAATGAAAAAACAGTCAAATTCAGTTATCCCTATTGCTCGTAAAAACGGCAATAACACATATATGCTTATAATAAAAATAATTGCCCAGCTGCCGAACCATATTGCCGATTCACCAAAACGCATTGGCTTCAAATTCTCGTATGTTTTCACTTCAGACTTATTCATTTCTTCTCCTTTATATACATTCTCGTCTGTATGTTATTGCAAATAATTAGATTCCATTCGTAAAAATATCCGCTAACATAGGCGCCATTTCTTTGATTGAAAATCTTGTTTGATCTGCCAGCCAATATACCGTGACGCCTTGCTGATAAGCCAAAAAGGCATGCGCTAATTCGATTGGTTTTAAATCTCTTCGGAGTTGTCCCGCGTCAATCCCCTTCTTTACATATTCCTCAACGCGCCTAATCACCACCGATGCCTCTTTGAGCAGTTCTTTGTGGCTTTCTTCCAAATCAGGCGCAAACCCTGTGTTGAACATGACGAGATACGTAATGGCTCTATATTCCTCATCGTCAGCCAGCAACTGCCATTGTCCGATTAATATGCGCTTACAAATATCCTTAAATGTACCGCCTGAACGCATTGCCTCTTCAATGACGATATCACCGCGGATATCTGCCTCTTTGATCAGCGCATTATAGAGAGCCGCTTTATTCTCAAAGTGCCAATATATTGCGCCACGAGTCACACCGGCTTTTTTCGCAATCATCTCAAGACTGGAGTCGGTATACCCCTTCTGTCCAAAGACGAACAGAGCCGCTTTCATAATCTCTTTTTTTGTCTTTTGGGCATCTTGCTTTGTTTTTTTCATAAGAATCCAATCTCGTTTTTTATATACTAACACGAATGTATGTATAAATCAATTATATTCTTACCAAAGCAGCTGTGCATATTCAGGCCGCAGCCACTTTCGGATCAACACGGTGGGTATGGCAAAGTCCGGCTCTCCCGTCATTCCTGAAGCAATTTCGTATTTGGCAAAAGAAATATTAAGCTGCCTGTTGGATATAAAAAATGATGTGCACTCAGACACACCCTTGAACTCTTCTGTAAAATAATGCTCATCCTTTTCAATCCGTGCCCTGATTAACTGATCGATCACCTTTCGGTATTCCTTTGATACAAACAGGTCATCCAATGTCAAGTAACAGCTTTTTTGCATGTCCGCATTGTAATACACAGTATTCGGAAAACCCGTTCCCCCGTTGTCAAGGTCATTCGTGACACGAACGGATAGCAGGCCGCGCTTGCATTTCACTTCGTCGTATATGTGCAGTACAAAAATCCAGTCCTCATCTTTCTTTGCTTGGTAGAGCGCGTCTGCCTTGGCGTTTTCCACTTGCATGGAAATGCGCTTGTTTAACCGCTGTTCAAATGCCTCATCGTCAAAGCCTTGAATTTGAGGATACTGTATATCAAAAACCACATTGCCGACACCCCGGTTCTCCAGCGATTCACAAATCGTTGCCTCTTTTGGCGCCATGGTAATGAACGGGCATAAACGCCCTTTTAGGCTGCCGCTTAAAGCAGCGATAAGCACGGTAAGCAAGATTACGCCAAAAACGGTTTTCCTGATCATCGCCATCTCCTTAAGTGTGCACATAACACCCCTGTCACAAGAATATACTTAAACGGGGGAATGAAATATGCGTAAACAGGAGAAAATACTGCGTATTACCTGCTCAGTGCTTTTTTTTGCGGCTGTGGCGGCCATGGGCGCAGCGTTTGTGGACACCTCGAGCGAATGGTATCAGTCGCTGATAAAGCCCGCGCTTCAGCCGCCGCCGATCGTCTTTTCCATCGTCTGGTCGGTGCTTTATCTGATGCTGGCCGCATCACTGTCTTTGGTCAGCATCATGCCGGATGCACAAAAAAAGACGCTGGCCTTATATGTGCTGACCGGCGTCTTAAATGTGCTTTGGACATATACTTTTTTCACTCTTGCGAACCCGGGCGGTGCTGTTTTTGTACTCATCATCACAATTATCGCCGCTATTGCGCTTTTCTCAGATGTTTACCGCTACAACAGGATTGCTTCGTATCTGATTGTTCCGTATATGGTATGGCTCTGCTTTGCGCTTTATCTGAATTACGAGCTTGCTTTCTTTAATTAGCAATTAAAGAAGCTCTTTTTTAGAGAAGCTGGTTGATTTCCAGATGCTCCCCGTCCGGTCCGCGGAACAATGCAAACTTAACGCCTTTGAACATTGTGGGCAGAAAAACGGGCTCATCCGTTTCAAACTCAATACCCTTCGCTTTAAGATTTGTCATGGCCGCGTCAATGTCGTCCACATCCATCGCAATGTGATCCACTGGCCCGTCCGACTTTTCCTCCGCGTCCGGTTTTTGAACAAGCTCGATGATGCAGGAACCGTTTCTCAAGAATGCGATTCTTGTGATCCCACCACTCTCTTCAATATCGACTCTGTGGTAGCACTCAAAATCAAGCATATCTGTGTAATAAGCGATAGAGCGTTCAATATCCCTGATAAATACGCCAATATGTGCCAAACCTGTTATTTTGCCTTTTTTGTTTTCCATTACATTTGCCTCCGTATTTTGATGATTCATTTTATCACTTGCTTTGGAACGTGTCATCATTATTAACCAATATAATTATGTTTTCATTATTTTCATAACTTCTGTGATAATATTACGGTGACGAATAAACATATTGAATAGAATAAAAGTGTTCAGTCAGAGACCATTGCTCCAACCTTGATACAACTGATCGTCGGAGCAATAATCGAAAAATATCTAGGAGCTTAAGCATGAAGAAATACAAGCTGTTTTCACTCATTTCGAACATTCTGCTCGGCATAGGTGCCGCTCTTGGCGCGCTTGCACTTTACTTAAGCTTCAGCCTAAGAGCCAGTTTGCCGCCGGGTGTTTGCCCTATCGACAACAACCGCCCTCTTATTTATGTTGCGATCGGGGTTTTGCTGATGTCGTTTGTGTTGTCTATTATTGCAGACAGAATGAAAAAGCGTTTAAATATCTCAAAATAACCATTATTGTCATTATGATCTACCAAGCAGTTGGTTTATTTTGCGTTGTGTGACAAAGTCACGGAATCCAATGTTTACTTGATATTACAATACATTAGTAAGGAAGTGTGTTATAGATAATATTTGTTAATCCATGACGAAAGCATTCTCTTTATTCGTAATTATTCTTAACAATGTAACAAAGTCACAGTATATACCAGATTATTGGTTTATAATGGGATCACAGGTTAAGTAAGAAATAAATGAAAAGGAGGTTAAAATTATGGATGAACCAAATAATGTGACGATGCCGTTGATCGGCGACAAGGCGCCTTCGTTTATCGCCAAGACAACACAGGGAGAAATCCGATTTCCGGAGGACTATGAAGGCAAATGGGCCATTCTATTCAGCCATCCTGCCGACTTTACGCCGGTTTGTACAACGGAGTTTATGACGTTTGCCACAATGGCTGAGGAATTCAAGGCGCTGAATACGGAATTGATCGGTCTTTCTGTAGACGGACTTTATTCACACATCGCATGGCTTCGCACAATTAAGGATAAAATTGAATACAAGGGAATGAAAAATGTCGAGGTCAAATTTCCGCTTATTGAAGACATCAAAATGGATGTGGCCAAGAAGTTCGGCATGATACAGCCGGGATCTTCGGACACACAGGCAGTCCGCGCCGTCTTTATCATCGATCCGAGTGCGGTCGTGAGGTGCATACTCTACTATCCGTCTTCGACAGGCAGAAATTTCGACGAGATCAAGCGCATCATTCTGGCGATGCAAAAAGCAGATGCCGAGGGTATCGCCACACCAGCCAACTGGCAGCCCGGCGATGATGTGATTATTCCGCCCGCAGGTTCATGCGGTGTCGCACAGCAACGAATGGAGACCCCACCAGACGGCATGTATTGCCTCGATTGGTTTCTCTGTTTGAAAAAAAGCTGAAAAAAGGCGGCCCCTATATAGCCCGCCTCGTTTCAATCATTGATCTCAAAGCTCGAATTTGCGAATCAACGCATAATTTGACCGTACTAACAAACAATAACAACATAACCACCGATATTTATTAGGAGGAATCTTTATGAAAGCAACAGGTATTGTAAGGCGCATCGACGAGCTCGGCAGAATAGTGATACCCAAAGAGATTCGGCGTACCTTGCGCATTCGCGAGGGCGACCCTCTCGAGATATATACCGACAGAGAAGGTGGCATCATACTCAAAAAATACTCACCCATCGGCGAATTGGCGTCATTCGCAATCGATTTTGCGGAAGCGCTCTCTTCCACACTGGGGCTCACAGCCGTTATCAGTGACAGAGATACGATTCTTGCAGCGAGCGGCGAGCACAAACGAGATTATGCAGAGCGCCCTGTGAGCGGCGCGTTTGAAGATGCCATAAACGCACGTACCGTGAAACAAAATGCCGGTACAGACGTGATCCCGTTGGTGAGCGGCGAAAATCAGGCTCTCACAACCGCACAGGTGATTGCGCCCATTTCAATGGACGGACAGCCCATCGGCGCAATCGTGCTTGTTTCACGGAACGGCAACCTTGGTGAATCGGAGCAAAAAGCGGCGGAAGCGGCAGCGGCGTTCCTCGGGCGTCAGATGGCACAGTAACCCTTCCATTAAAAGATCAACTTGGATGCGCAATTTGCGTATTCAAGTTGATTTTTTTTATATCTAAAGGTAGAATTAATACAAACTATATTTGGAGGGGCATTTGTGAGCAAAACACTGGCGGAAAAGATATTAGAAAAACACTTGGTTTCCGGCGAGATGAAGGCCGGAGAGGAAATATCGATCAAAATAGATTATACGCTGACACAGGATTCCACGGGGACAATGGCCTATTTGCAGTTTGAGGCGATGGGCGTGCCGCGTGTGAAAACCAAAAAGTCAGTTGCTTATATCGACCATAACATGCTGCAGTCCGGTTTCGAGAACGCGGACGATCACAAGTTTATCGAAACCGTGGCGAAAAAACACGGTATCTATTTCAGCCGTCCGGGCAACGGCATCTGCCATCAGGTCAATTTGGAACGTTTCGGTGTTCCCGGCGCGACGCTCTTAGGCTCAGACAGCCACACGCCCACAGGCGGCGGCATCGGTATGATCGCGATCGGCGCGGGTGGGCTTGATGTGGCTGTGGCCATGGGCGGCGGCGCTTATTATATCCCCATGCCCAAGGTTCTCGGCGTTGAGCTCATCGGCAAGCTGCCCTTCGGTGTTTCCGCCAAGGATGTGATACTTGAGGTGCTGCGTCGTCTCGGCGTTAAGGGCGGCGTGGGCAAAATCGTGGAATACTTCGGCGAGGGCATCAAGTCACTATCGGTGCCCGAGCGCGCCACCATCACCAACATGGGCGCGGAGCTGGGAGCCACCACGTCCGTGTTCCCCAGCGACGAAATCACCCGCGAATTCTTAAAAACGCAGGGCCGCGAAGCGGATTACACCCCCTTAAGCGCGGATGAAAGCGCGCAGTATGCCGAAACTGTCACCATCGATCTTTCAGCGCTGGAGCCGATGGCCGCCATGCCGCACAGCCCCGACAACGTGAAGACCATTCGTGATATCGGAGCCATTAAGGTGGATCAAGTATGTATCGGCAGCTGCACCAACGCGTCTTATCTGGACCTCATGCGGGTCGCTTCCATACTCAAAGGCAAGAGCATTTCGCCCGATGTGAGCCTTGTGATATCGCCCGGCTCCAAGCAGGTGATGACAATGCTCGCAGAAAACGGCGCTCTGGCGGACATGATCGCGGCGGGCGCGCGCATACTCGAATGCGCCTGCGGTCCGTGCATCGGCATGGGACAGGCGCCGCGCACAGATGCCATTTCAGTGCGTACGTTCAACCGCAACTTCTATAACCGCTCGGGCACAGCCAGCGCGGGGGTTTACCTCGTGAGCCCCGAAACCGCGGCAGCCACCGCGCTCAAGGGCGCACTAACCGATCCGCGCGACATCGGCCTTGATGCGGATGTGCTCACCATCAACATGCCGAGCGCGTTTTTAATCAACGACAATCTTGTGGCGCCGCCGGACGAAAACGGCGAAACCGAGGTGGTACGCGGGCCCAACATCAAGCCATTCCCGCTCGGCAAAACGTTGGAGAAAAGCGTCTCCGGTGAGGTGCTGCTCAAGATGGAAGACAATATCACGACCGACCACATCATGCCGTCGGGCGCGAAGCTGCTCCCCTACCGTTCCAACATTCCGTATTTGAGCGACTTTTGCTTAACGCCTGTGGACGACACGTTCCCGGCAAGAGCCAAAGAGAAAAACGGCGGTTTTCTCGTCGCTGGGCATAACTACGGCCAAGGTTCCTCAAGAGAGCACGCGGCGCTTGTGCCGCTGTATCTTGGCATACGCGGCGTGATCGCTAAGTCTTTCGCGCGCATCCACATGGCGAACCTTGTGAACTCGGGCATTTTGCCGCTTGTGTTCGCGGATGAGAGCGACTATGACAAAATCGATATGGGCGATACGCTTGTGATAAACGAGGCGCCCGCCAAGGTGAACGGACAAGCCGAATTCACCGTGGAGGACACAACAAAGAATCTGACGTTTAAAGTGCGCCTTGAGGTGTCGGACAGATTGAAAGCTGTTTTGATCGACGGCGGACTCTTAAACCACACCAAAAACAGAGGCGGTAATGGCTAAAGACAGCAGCCTTCTTCACATCTTTCTGACAATGATGAAGATCGGCGCGATGACATTCGGCGGCGGATACGCAATGGTGCCGCTGTTTCAAGATGAATTTGTTAAAAAAAATGGCTGGATCAGTGATAACGACATGGTTAACATGATCGCGCTGGGGCAATCGGTCCCCGGCGCGATTGCCGTTAATTGCAGCATACTGATCGGTTATCGGTTAAAGAAGTTTCGCGGGGCAATCGTCGCCTTATCCGGCGTCGTATTACCGTCACTTATTGTGCTGACGATCATCACATATGTTTATGCGGCGGTTCGCGACAACGCTTATGTGGCAGGCGCGCTGCGCGGCATTCGCGCCGCAGTAGTGGCGTTGCTTGTATCGGCTTTTCTCACGTTTATGAAACCTTTCTATAAGGATGCAGTCGCAATGGCCGCGTTTTTCGCGGCCTTCTTGCTGTCTATCATTTTTGATATCAACAGCATCTATATCATACTCGGCGCGATCATTTTCGGTATCACGGTCGGCATTTTTAAAATCAAGAATGTGCCGCCGGACGGGAAGGATAAGGCATGAGCAATTTTCTTCTTCTCGGTTGGATTTTCTTCAAGATCGGGCTCTTTTCCATCGGCGGCGGCTACGCGATGCTGCCGCTTATCAACAGCGAACTCGTGGGCTTCGGGCTGATGACGCAGCTGGAGGTGGCCGATATCGTGGCAGTCTCGCAGATGACACCTGGCACGTTCGCAATAAACGCGGCCACGTTTGCGGGCGTCAAAACAACGGGGCTGTTCGGCGGCGTCATCGCCACAGTCGCCGTCGTTCTTCCATCCCTCATTATCACCACGCTGCTTGCGCGGTATTTCTTCAAGTTCGAGGACAACATCATCGTGAAGCGCGCCATGTGGGGCCTTCGGCCTGTGGTTACGGGGCTTATCGCTTCCGCCGCGGCGATTATGGCTTTGCCCGCGCTGCTTGGCGTGGAAAGCGTGAGTGAGCTTCACTGGGCCACGCTGTTTTCCGGCGTGGATATACCGTCGGCTATCCTTGCGCTGCTATCTGGCATCGCCATCATCAAATTCAAACGCTCTCCGATACTCATCATTTTGATTGCGGGCGTTTTAGGTCTTTTGCTTTTCGGCGTTCTTGGCTTGTAAAAATCAAAAATGAAAATTTTTAAGTTCAATATTAGCAAATCGGTTTATATATATTGTATATAATCATAGCTTATAATACAGCATATATGAAAGGTAAAGATATGAACGCGGCGGAATTCACGGACTACTACATGATACTTCAGGTTCATCAGGACGCGGAACCGGAAATCGTGAAAAGCGCATACAGACGACTGGCGCAGATGAACCATCCCGACTTATGTTCAGATAAAAAAGCCACTGAGCGCATGCAGCTCATCAATCAGGCATACGCCACCGTGTCCGACCCGCAACAGCGCAAAAGCTACCACAAGCTTTGGCTGGCGCACCACCAGCGCCCACAGCCAAGACAACCTCCCACCCACGATCCATTGGCCGCCGCGCAGAAGGTGCTAGACGCCTATTTTCGCAGTTTGCTGCACGAGGATTGGAAATCGGCTTATGAGCGGCT
>JAEWQS010000063.1 GCA_023399095.1 Bacillota bacterium | reverse complement strand
AAAAGGAATCGCCGATGTTGGTATGGTGGGCGTGGAAGATACGTATATCGTCACCCCTGAAGGCGGACGATGCATCACAGGCGGCGGTAAAGACATTATTGTGGTATAAAAATAAATATTAAAATCCGACATCTTTTTGTGTTTCTCCAATGCTTTGAAATCATTTTTGCCAAGACAATTATAATGGCAATGATTTCTGTTAATACTAGCATGGGAGGATGACACAAATGAAAAAGATTTTAATTTCAATCATAGTGCTTTTGATGGCGCTTTTAACAGCGTGTGCACCGTCGGATAATAAAAATACCCAAAGCCCGGTTGGACAAAGCCCGGTTGGACAAAACCCGGCCGGACAAAGCCCGGCAGCTGCCGACTCAATTAAAATCGGTATAAACTTGGAGCTCTCGGGTGAAGGCGCATCTTACGGTCAAAGCACAGGCAATGGCATAGAGATGGCGATCGAAGAAATAAACGCTGCTGGTGGTATCAACGGCAAAACCGTTGAACTTGTCAAGTATGACAATAAAACCGATGCAGCGGAAGCTACCACACTCGCAACCAAACTCGTCACTCAGGATAAGGTTATAGTGATACTCGGACCAGCCACTTCGGGCGCTTTCAAGGCGGAAATTCCTGTTGGCATAGACAACAAGGTGCCTGTTATCTCGGGCTCCGCGACTGCCGATGATGTGACGGTGGACGCTTCGGGTGTGAAGGAATACGCGTTTCGTATTTGCTACAACGACTCGTATCAGGGCACAGTGATGGCGAACTTTGCGCTTGATAATATGTCAGCGAATCATGTGGTTATCATCAAGGACAGCTCAAGCGACTACGGCAAGGGCCTTGCGGAAAACTTTATATCCGCATACACAGCCGATGGCGGCACAATTGTAGCAGAAGAAGCGTATGTCAAGGGTGATACGGATTTTAACGCCATACTGACGAAGATCAAAGATATGAGCTTTGATGCGATATTTATCCCCGGTTATTACAATGAAGCGGGCCTCATCATCAAACAAGCCCGTGCACTCGGCATCACAGTACCCATTCTGGGTGCTGACGGCTTCGATTCCCCAAGCCTTCTTGAACTTGCGGGTGCCGAAGCGCTTAGTGATGTGTATTTCTCCAACCATTATTCGTCTTTGGACGAAGATCCGATTGTTGTGGATTTCATCGCGGCGTTCAACGAAAAGTATGGAAAAGACCCCGATGCGTTCAATGCGCTGGGTTTCGACCTGGCAAAATTCGCTTGCGACGCAATTGGCCGCGCTTCTGATCTCACAGGAGAAGCTGTAAAAGATGCGCTTGTGGCCACAACGGACTTTTCGGGCATCACAGGTTCGTTTAGTGTTGACGAAAACCACAATCCGGTGAAATCCATTGTTGTGATCGAGATGCAGGATGGTGTAGCCGTCAGCAGCATGAAGGCCGGACGATAAGCATTCAAATACCATCTATTATGATACAAATGAGAGCCTTACCCAAAGGCTCTCACTTTCAAATTATAACAGTTGTTTTTTGCGACATTTCTTACAATAATTAATCTATTAGAATTCAGAAATCGAGTTAAAATAAATATATTTCGTTGTTGATTTAGATGCCGAAAATTGAAAGAGGGGAATATTTTGGAGCAGTTTCTACAACAGGTCATAAACGGTATCTCACTGGGGAGCATTTATGCATTGATCGCATTGGGGTACACCATGGTATACGGTATCATCAAGCTTATCAATTTTGCCCATGGCGATGTCTACATGATTGGTGCTTATATAGGGTTTTACTGTATGACAGCATTGAACATAGGACTCATCCCCGCCATGTTAATTGCCATGGTGCTTTGCATGATACTCGGTGCGGCCATTGAAAAGGTGGCTTACAAGCCTCTACGCAACGCATCACGCATCACTGTGCTGATCACCGCCATCGGTGTATCGTTGTTTTTAGAATACGGAATGATGTTTCTTGTTGGGGCAAACGTTCGTGCTTATCCCGCCTTGACAGGCATTCTGGCTGAAAAAATCAGCTTCGGGACAATATCAATTCCCATGCAGAATTTCTTCATCGTCGGCATTACGCTCATACTTATGATACTGCTGCAGTTTATCGTAAAGAAGACAAAGCTTGGCAAGGCGATGAGAGCGGTGTCGCAGGATGCGGATGCTGCGCGGCTGATGGGTATTAATGTTGATAATACGATATCTTTCACGTTCATATTGGGCTCGGCACTGGCGGGAGCCGCCGGTGTGCTTGTCGGTGTATATTATACATCAATCAATCCGCTGATGGGTTATATGCCCGGCGTGAAAGCGTTCATCGCGGCTGTGTTCGGTGGTATCGGAAGCATTCCGGGAGCCATGATCGGCGGCTTTTTTATCGGTATGGTAGAGGTCATGGTGGCGGGCTACGCAAGCTCACTGTTTAAGGACGCTGTTGTGTTTGCCATACTGATACTGATATTGATCGTGAAACCAACAGGCTTGTTGGGTAGAAATATCAGGGAGAAGGTGTGAGCATGAAGAAACTATTTAAGAAAACCGCATCTATAAAAACAGTTTCAATCGTTCTCATATTTACAATTATACAGATATTGCTGCTGACAGGGTTACTCAATGACTTTTACTTCACAACCCTTGTGACAATATGTATTAACATTATTCTGGCGGTCAGCCTGAATCTCATTACCGGTTTTACCGGACAGTTTTCTCTCGGTCATGCGGGTTTCATGTCGATCGGTGCGTACACCTGCGCGATATTTACATTGAATATGTCATCCAGCCTCGGCATCGGCGCATTTTTGATTGGCACTGTGCTTGCGGCTTTGGCTGCGGGTATTGTCGGTATTCTCGTCGGCTTGCCGACACTGCGTCTGCGCGGCGATTATCTTGCTATCGCGACGCTGGGTCTGTCGGAAATCATCCGCATCGTATTTGTGAACCTCGACATCACAAACGGCGCGGCGGGACTCAGCGGCATTCCCAGAAACGTGAATTGGTTATGGCTGTTCCTGTTCACGATGGGCACGGTTGTACTGATCACCAACTTCTTAAAATCCACGCATGGCCGGTCGTGCATATCCATTCGTGAAGATGAGATCGCGGCTGATTCAATGGGTGTCAACACGACAAAATATAAGGTGATGGCGTTTGTAATCGGAGCGATTTGTGCGGGCATTGCGGGCGCTTTGTATTCGTCATTCTTTTATGTCATAAAGCCCGAATACTTCGGATTCTTAAAGTCGATCGATATATTGGTTATCGTTGTGCTGGGCGGCCTTGGCAGCATTTCCGGCTCTATTCTGGCGGCTATATTACTGGCTCTGATTTCTACGCTGCTCCAATCTTTTGCGGATATCCGAATGGTGCTTTACGCTTTGATGCTTGTGGTCATCATGATATTCAGGCCTCAAGGTCTTATGGGCTCCAAAGAGGTGTCGCTGCAGCTGTTTTATAAAATGGGACAGAGTTTTAAGAAAAAGAGAGTGTGACTATGGCGATATTAAGCGTAAACAAATTAACAAAGTCTTTTGGTGGTTTAACGGCTGTCTCCAACGTCCGTATAGAGCTGGAAAAAGGAGAATTGGTTGGCCTGATCGGGCCTAACGGCGCGGGTAAAACGACCGTTTTTAACCTGCTCACAGGTATATATGAGCCCACATCAGGGGAAATTATTCTTGACCGTGCAGGCAAGCAAACGAAGCTTAATAATATGAAACCATATATGATAAGCAAGGTGGGGCTCGCGAGAACGTTCCAGAACATTCGGTTGTTTAAAGACTTAACTGTGCTGGACAACGTGCGGATCGCAATGAACCAGAATATCAGTTACGGTGTTTTTTCTGGCCTGCTGCATTTGCCCTCGTTTCGTCACGAGGAGAAGAGAATACGAGAGGAGAGCATGGCGCTTCTCAATATTTTTTATCTTGGCGGCAAAGCCAATGAAGTGGCGAGAAACCTTCCGTATGGTGAGCAGCGCCGTTTGGAGATCGTGCGCGCATTGGCGACAAAGCCTGTGCTGCTATTGCTCGATGAACCGGCTGCCGGTATGAATCCTGCCGAATCGGCGCAGCTAACCGACACCATTGCCAAAATGCGCAGCGACTTTGATCTCACAATACTATTGATTGAACACGACATGTCGGTTGTTATGAAAATATGCGAACGTATATATGTGATGGATCACGGCATGGTAATTGCGCAAGGCACTCCGGATGAGATCAAAACAAACAAGCGCGTGATTGAAGCGTATTTGGGGGAGGATGTCGTCAATGCTTGATATCCATGATATAAATGTTCATTTTGGCGTCATCCAAGCGCTCAAAGGCATATCCATAACGGTTAACGATGGCGAAATCGTGACTCTCATCGGTGCGAACGGCGCCGGCAAAACGACCACGCTGCACACGGCATCGGGTCTTAAAAAGCCCACGAGCGGCACAATATCGCTCTATGGCAAAGACATAACCGGCGCTTCTGCTCAGGAGCGCGTCAAGCTGGGCATCTCGCAGGTGCCCGAAGGACGGCGCATTTTCTCGACACTGACAGTGCTTGAGAATCTTGAGCTGGGCGCATATCTTCGTAGAGACAAGAGTGAAATCGAAAAGGATATGGATAATGTCTTTGCGCGGTTTCCAAGGCTGGCAGAGAGAAAGAAACAAGCCGCGGGTACGCTTTCGGGCGGTGAGCAGCAAATGCTTGCCATCGGACGGGCGCTAATGAGCCGCCCTAAAATTCTGTTTCTCGATGAACCGTCCATGGGGCTTTCGCCTTTGCTGGTGCTAGAGATATTTAACATCATTAAGGATATTAATAAATCTGGGACAACAATTTTGCTTGTTGAGCAAAACGCACGAATGGCGCTGCAAATCGCGCACAGGGCTTATGTATTAGAAACGGGCGCCATCGTGTTATCCGGAACAGGCGCTGAGCTTATGCAAAGCGACGAAATCAAAAAAGCGTATCTGGGAGGATAAAATCATGTTTGTTAAAAACAAAATGACAACGAATCCATTCACTATTACTCCCGACAGCACCATTCCCGACGCACATGAGATTATGTCCAAGAACAATGTGAAACGTCTGCCTGTCGTCAAAAACGGGAAGCTCGTCGGTGTTGTGTCTAGAGTGGATATTGCGCAGGCTTCTCCGTCCAAAGCCACAAGCTTCAGCGTGGGGGAGCTGACCTATCTATTGGCGCGAACAAATATCAGTCAAATTATGAGGAAGGATCTCGTGACCATCTCGCCCAATGCGCTGCTCGAGGAAGCGGCGATCATGATGCGCGACAACGGGGTCGGATTTCTGCCCGTGGTAGAGGATGACAGGATGGTGGGCATTATCACAAAAAGTAACATCTTTGATGCGTTTATTGAGCTGCTAGGTTTTCGTGACGCGGGCACAAGATTGACAATTGAAGTCGATGATGTGCCGGGCATCATGGCCAGCATCAGCGGAATATTTGCTGAATTCGGCGCGAACATATCTCACATTGCTGTTTATACGCGTGCCAGCGGCAAAAGCGCAGTGGTTGTCGGCACACACGCCTTTAATACTGTAGATATAGAAAAATCGATTGAAGCAAAAGGGTTTAAGATTATTTACAAGCTGCAAAACAAATAACGAACATTTTCTTGCACGACTGATTCACGGTAATGTCTATCTGGCATTGCCGTTTTAATTAGCTATAAAAAGACACACTTTTACGTGTGATGGTAAAGCAAGCTTTAGCAATGAAAGAAGTATTTCTTAGAAAGTTGTGCATTCCTCCTCCGAAAGCCCCAGTCTTTGCATAACCGTAATGGCGTCCTGCATGCGTCTTTGAATGGCTGCCGCGGCGCTTGAGTCACTCTCATACTTCTCTAAAGCGCGAGCAAAACGGGCGTTCAAGCCGACGCACTTGTCACCTAGAACCAGCTTGTCAGCGAGATAGACGACAGCGCGTTCGTCAAGAAGCGTTAATGCGTCCAAAGGCAAATCCATATGCGCGCCAGCCACTCGACCCGCTTCGGTATATCCCAACCTGTTTAGCAATTCATAGGCTGCCAGCGCATGATCGCTGTTTTTTTTACGGCATATATCGTGCAACAGCGCCCCGGCTTCGACCAATCGCATATTGAGCTGATGCCCTCGTTTAACAGCGTTCTGCGCAATCGCATTGGCGACGCTTGCTACCGCTAAACAATGCCCGACAATGCGCTCATCGCCGGCATACCATTCAAGCATAGCCAATAACAGATCACGAGATGGAATGTGAAGTGTCTCGTAGCAAGCCGCTATTTGCGAGAATGCTTCTGGCGTATCTGCATCCATTCTGATGCCGGGATCGGGTATTTCGACAACCTCTTTTTCAAAGTCTCTCAATGCATTGCGGAGTCCGCCATCTCCATGAAATTGTAATATTGACGGTATGCAATCGGCGCTGATGAGTATCGGATGACCATGACGGCCGTTAAATACGGGTTGAACAAGGGGTTTTCCAGTCTGATACCCGCTCAGGACTTTGATGGTGAAAGGCTGGATGAGCGGCATGTCGGCGGGCATGATGAAAACGCGATCACACCTATTTTGCAGATAGTCAAGACCCAATTGTATGGAATCGATCATTTCTGTCTCTGCGTAACGTGTATTGTTTATCAGCTTGATATCCGTGTTTTTAAAATGCGACTCAAGCAGTTCACTGCAAAAGCCCGATACGACGACAGTTTCTCTAATGTTCACAGTACGGAATGCACCGAGTGCGTGTTCAATCAATGGCAATCCGGCAAGCTTCATCAGCGGTTTAAAGCTTCCCATGCGTGAGGATTTTCCGGCTGCAACCAATAATACAGATATATTTAACATAAACGTTTTCCCTTTATTGTATTTCTTCCTGTTGGCGAAGTGTTTTATACCCCGCCTGGAGCGAAATCTGATGACTTTAAGCTTATACAAGTTTCCAATAAAAATACAAGACGAGCTAGTAAAAGAGACTTATAAAAAATATACGCTCAATATAGGATACTAAAAATGATGACTGATTTCCAGTTAATTGAGTGTTAATAAACTACGACGCATATCATGAAAGTTTTTATTTGTCGTTTAGTCAAGTGATAACACGTATTATATGGGTTGTTTTGCGACAATTAATAAGGGCTTATTCTTTTTTTGACACCATAAAAAAGCTTGTATTATTAACCCTTATATGCTATTATTCATGTGTCATTTGCAGCGTGAACAAGGATGTCCACAACGGAGGTTATCTTTGTTCTTTTATATTTTAGGAGAAATAATTGAAAAAAAGTCTTGTGCATACAATAAATTTGTATGAAAACAAAGAAGGTTTTATATTTTGCTTATGATGTGAGAAAAGATTATTCTTTGATTTCACATTTAATTAACTAAGGAGGAAACCATGAAGAAGTTTGTAATGTTTTTATTGGTGATGGCAATGGTTATCGTACCGTTTGCTGGCTGCAGTCCGCAGGCACAGGAGCAGGAACCCCCTGCAGCTACTGAGGCTACTGAGGCGCCCGATGCTCCCGAGGCACCCGACGCGGCGGAAGAGCCAGTTGCCCAGGCTGACGCCAAAATCGGTGTCATTTTGATTCATGACGAAAATACCGGCTACGACTTTGCCCACATCGAAGGTATCCGGAAAGCGACTGCAAATGTCGGCTTTTCAGACGACCAGATTATCTGGAAATACAACACCGCTGAAGACGAAAGCTGCTATGATACCGCAACCGACCTTGTCGAGCAGGGCTGCACATACATTATCTCGGACAGCTTCGGACATCAGAGCTATATGCAGCAGGCTGCTGACGAAAACCCGGACGTGACCTTCATCGCCATGACGGGCGTGAACGCTGGGCCTTCGGGACTTAAGAATCTTAAGAACGCATTTAACATGACCTACGAGTCACGCTATGTATCGGGCGTTGTTGCGGGCATGAAGCTTGCCGAGCTTGTTGCGGACGGCAAGGTAGCTGACAAGAATATGGACGCTGACGGGAATGTCAAGATCGGTTATGTCGGCGCTTATCCGTATGACGAAGTGGTCTCCGGTTATACCGGCTTCTACCTTGGCGTTAAGTCAATCGTCAGCAATGTTGTGATGGAAGTGTCCTATACCAATTCCTGGTATGACCCGACCGCTGAAGCGGAAGCCGCTAACGCGCTTGTCGCGTCCGGCGCCATCATCATCAGCCAGCACGCGGACTCCACGGGCGCTCCTGCTGCCTGCGAAGCGCTGCTTAACAGCGGCACCACCGTTTACAGCGTGGGTTACAATGTGGATATGCTTTCCGTTGCGCCGACTGCCGCATTGACCAGCTGCCAGAACGACTGGAGCGTTTACTATACCTACGTGTTTAACTGCATTAAAAACGGCGAAGAAGTCGTTACGGACTGGGCAAAAGGCTACAGCGAAGGCGCTGTGATGATCTCCCCGCTGGGTGAGAGCTGCGCCGAAGGCACAGCCGAAAAGGTTGCGGAAGTTGAAGCCGCTCTGAAGGACGGCAGCCTCAAAGTGTTTGATATTACCACATTCACTGTTGGCGGCGAGACTATTACCACCGCTCCGGCTCTTGATACCGATGGAGACTTTGTACCCGACAGCGGCGAAGCCATTGTCGATGGTGCGTTTGCTGATTCAACACTCCGCAGCGCTCCGTACTTCGGTCTGCGCATAGACGGCATCAAAGAACTCAATTAATCACAGCGTGTTTATAGACAGAAAGAGCCACAAAAGTGGCTCTTTCAGACTGTAAAAAAGTATTGAAAATATAACTCGTGGGCAAGACGGGCTGTGCCCGCGCAGCCCACACCTTGCGGTTTTGAGCAGTTTCGAGTTTGCGAGGAACAAGCAAAACCGGTAACTGTCGGAAAACCGTAGGTTTTTCGACAAGCTCAAAGAGCCACAAAAGTGGCTCTTTCTATACTTTTCTAAGGGGGTAATCCACTATGCAAAGCGCAAAGGCGGCGGTCTGCATGCGCGATATTACCAAGACTTTCGGTTCAATTGTCGCAAATCACCGGGTCTGCCTCGATATATACAGAGGAGAGATTCTCGCCCTGCTCGGCGAAAATGGCAGTGGTAAGACAACGCTCATGAACATGCTCTCCGGCATCTACTATCCCGACGCCGGACATGTATTGGTAGACGGGTGCGAGGTTTCCATCCGCAGCCCCAAGGACGCTTTTGACCTTGGTATCGGCATGATCCACCAGCACTTCAAACTTGTGGATGTGCTGACCGCGGCGGAGAACATTATTCTGGGTATGCCGGGCAAGGGTCGTCTCGACATGAAGGCCGTGGGTGACAAGATACGCAGTATTTGCGCGATGTATGGTTTTGATGTGAATCCGGATCAGAAGATCTATGATATGTCCGTTTCGCAGAAGCAGACGGTGGAGATTGTCAAGGTGCTCTACCGGGGTGCGAATATCTTGATACTTGACGAGCCCACTGCCGTTCTGACTCCTCTTGAAACGGAGAAGCTTTTCGCCGTTCTTCGCAACATGCGCGATGACGGAAAAGCCATTGTTATCATTACGCACAAGTTGTATGAGGTCGAGGAGATATCTGATAAGGTCGCGGTACTGCGACGCGGGGAATTCGTCGGTGGTATGGACACGAAAGACACGAATGCGGCACAAATGACCAATATGATGGTTGGTCGCGCTGTGTCCCTCAATATCGACCGACCCGAACCAAAGGATCCGAAACCGCGCATCCTCGTGGAAGGCCTGACAGTGCGGGACAAGGACGGCATAACGAAACTGTGCGATGTATCGTTCACCGCTAATTCCGGCGAGATCCTCGGCATTGCGGGCATTTCCGGCTGCGGACAAAAAGAGCTGCTGGAATCCATTGCGGGCTTGCAACCTTATGAGTCGGGGAGCATTACGTATATTGACCCGGAAACCGGCAAGGAAATAAAACTTATAGGCAAGGACCCGCGCGAAATTTCCGCTTTGGGCGTGATGCTGTCATTCGTACCTGAAGACAGGCTTGGCATGGGGCTCGTTGGCAGCATGGACTTAACCGACAACATGATGCTCCGCTCGTTTCGCCACGGGAAGCCGGTTTTCGCCGACAGAAAAACGCCTCGCGGCGTGGCAGAACATGTTGTGAACGAACTGTCCGTGAACACACCCGGACTTACCACTCCGGTACGCAGACTCTCGGGCGGAAATGTTCAAAAAGTATTAGTCGGGCGCGAGATTTCATCTTCGCCGACCGTTTTGATGACAGCCTATGCCGTGCGCGGGCTGGACATTAATTCATCCTATACCATTTATGATCTTATCAACCAGCAGAAGCAAAAGGATGTCGCCGTCATTTTTGTCGGCGAGGATCTTGACGTGCTGCTGGAGTTCTGTGATAAAATTCTTGTCCTCTGCGGCGGAAAGGTCAGCGGCATCGTCCCCGGAAGGGGCGCTGATAAACGTGACGTTGGCATGATGATGACCAAACTGGGAGGGGGAGAAGAAAAATGAACCAGCATACTAAGGTGCCTTTTGTGCGCATTGTCAAGCGCGATTCGATCTCAGTCTGGCATGGCTGGCTTATTCGGCTTGCCGGTCTTGTTCTGGCGCTTGTGGTCAGCGCGATCGTCATTTACGCGATTGTCAAGCTTAATCCGCTCAAGGTTTACAGCGCCATGTTCGAGGGCAATTTCGGCTCCGAAAAACGCTTCTGGGTAACACTGCGCGATTTAATGATGCTGCTTTGCATCGGCATCGGTCTGGCGCCCGCCTTTAAGATGCGTTTTTGGAACATCGGCGCGGAGGGACAGATTCTTGCCGGAGGCATTGCGACCGCCGCTGTGATGATCTATTTTGGCAAGTCGATGCCGACATGGACGCTGCTGATTGTAGCCATTGTCGTGAGCTGTGTGGCAGGTGCTCTTTGGGGTTTTATTCCCGCAATATTCAAAGCGCGCTTCGGGACGAATGAAACGCTTTTTACATTGATGATGAACTATGTCGCCATCCAGCTAACCTCCTTTTGCGTTGCCTTATGGGAGAACCCTTATGGCTCGAACACAGTTGGAATTATCAACCAGCAGACGAAAGCCGGTTGGTTTCCGCCCTTATTCGGGCAGCAATATATGCTCAACGTCATCATTGTTTTGGCGCTGGCGATTATTATGTTCATTTATCTGCGATATACCAAGCAGGGCTATGAAATTGCGGTTGTGGGCGAGTCTGAACGTACGGCTCGTTATATCGGTATAAACGTGAAAAGTGTCGTTGTCCGAACGATGATGATTTCGGGCGCTATCTGCGGTTTGGCAGGCTATATCGCAGTCGCGGGCGCATCCCATACGATTTCAACGAGCACCGCAGGCGGGAGCGGGTTTACGGCCATCATTGTGGCCTGGCTAGCCAAGTTCAACACGTTTACGATGATTCTTGTCGCGGCGTTGCTGGTGTTCATGGAAAAAGGTGCGATCCAGATCGCCTCGCAGTTTAACCTGAACGATTACGCATCCCAAATGATTACAGGCATTATACTGTTCTTCATTCTTGGCAGCGAGTTCTTTACCAACTACCGACTGGTTTTCCGTGGAAAGGAGGCAAACTGATATGGATCAGATTCTATCCTTATTACAGGCTGCTATTGTGTTCGGCACCGTCATACTCTTCGGTGCCATAGGCGAAATTCTAACTGAGAAATCCGGTAACTTGAACCTCGGTGTTCCGGGCGTTATGTCTCTTGGAGGTATCGCTGGCCTTGCCGGTGCTTTCTGGTATGAGTCGAGTACTGCGTCGCCTATACCTTGGCTTGGTCTTGTGATCGCTTTGGTCTGTGCGCTGGCGGCCGCCACGCTGGCCGGTCTCATTTACAGCTTCCTGACCATCACCCTTCGTGCCAACCAGAACGTGACCGGTCTGACATTGACGATATTTGGTGCGGGCGTAGCGAACTTCTTCGGCGGTGCGATGAACACGATGGCAGGCGGCGTCGGCCAGATTTCCGTTTCCGCGACGAG
>JAEWQS010000019.1 GCA_023399095.1 Bacillota bacterium | reverse complement strand
ATTAAGATACGGAAAGGTCGGCTGGTTCATTCTGCATTTTATTCTGATCAGCACGATATTTATCGCAGGGGTATATGCAGGCAGAACGCTATTTTAATAACAGATGATATCCCCCAGTCAAATTTTTACACCCAAAAGCATCATTATTAAAGCTTTGCTACAACCTTTTTAATAAATATTTGCACGATATCGGGATCAAACTGGCTACCCGCATTTTTGAGCAACTCTTCTATTGCGTCTTCTTTACTCAGCGCTTTTCTGTACGGTCTATCGCTCGTCATCGCGTCATAAGAATCTGCGATGGCAATAATTCTTGCTCTCCAAGGTATGTCATCACCTTTCAGCCCCCTCGGATATCCTGCCCCATCCCATCTCTCATGGTGTGCAAGAATATACTCCGCAATTCCCGTAAATTCAATAGATGTTCCAAGCAATCGATACCCTGTTTCGGGATGCTTTTGAATTTGGGCACGCTCCGATTCAGACAAACGGCCCTCTTTATTCAATACCATATCATCTATGGCTATCTTGCCAATGTCGTGAAGGGCGCCGCTCACCTTTAATTCTTTTATTTCATCGTCTTTAAGCAAATACGCTTTGCCGAGTTCGGCACAAATATTACTTACCCTTTTTGAATGAGCCTCCTCCCTTGGGTTTTTTACAAGCAGCGCATTCATTATAGACTGAATAATACCGTTTCTTTTGGTAGTTGAACTAAAAATCTTTTTTCGATACATGACGTCTTCAGCTCTTCTTATGACTTCATACGTATCCTGACCCGGCGTACTCTTTGTATCCCAGCCGATCGAAACGGATATTTCAATATCCATGACCTTTATTAGCATGACTTTTCTCTGGATTTTGTCTGCAATTTTTTCCGCCCCTGCCATATTCGTTTTAGGCAACAAAATCGCAAATTCATCACCACCGGTTCGGGCAATAATATCGTCCGGGCGGCATTGCTTCACAAACACGTCTGATATTCTCTGAATAAACCGGTCGCCTGTTTGGTGGCCAAATGCATCGTTAATCGTTTTAAGTCCATTAACATCTATGTACAAAAGTGATAAGGGCAAATTTTCAACCGTATCCAACCGCTGAAGCACCTCTTGAAAATATCTGCGGTTATACACTCCGGTCAGCTGGTCATGATAGCTTAAATATTCAATTCTCCTTTGTTTTTCCCTTCGTTCACTGACATCCCGAAACACGAAGACACAACCAAAAACATCACCGTTGCTATTTCGGATAGGAGCGGCTATATTTTCTATAGGTTTCTGCGTGCCTTCTTTTGAAACTAACACGGTATGGTTAGAGAACTCCACAATGTCTTCTTTTTCACAGACCATTTTGACCACGTTTAGAGACTCTTGAGTATATTCATCGATTGCCACAAATACAACATCCATCGGCTGATTAAAAGCCTCTTGCATTTTCCACCCTGTCAGTCTTTCTGCTTCGGGATTGAGAAACTGAACTTTGCTATCTTTGTCTACCGCGATGATACCATCACCAACAGATGACAGCGTCGCATGCAGCTTTTTCTCACTATCTCTTAGCTCATTTCGGACAGTTTCAATCCTGCCAAGCATATGGTTAATTGTTTTGCGAAGATAATAAAACTCATCACGCCCGACTTCCGGCAATCGCTCAAAGCTATCTTTGGCTAAATTGATTTTTCTGACTTCTTCTATAACCTTTGTAAAGGGGCTCGACAAAAACCTCCAGAGTATTATGATGATCACAATGCCGATCGCAATGGAAATAGCCGTATTAATTATTGAAAATGAAATGACTCTTTCTTTTCCGCTGCTAAACAGTTCTCTTTCAAAAATAAAATCAATGGTAACTGACGAATCGATATCGGGGCTTGGTATGTATAATTGAATATCCTTTATATTCTCGTTGTTTTTATTGTTTTCACTTTTAATAACTGTTTTATCCCCAGTTGCTTGAGAAGTCACAGTTTTTATGGATAAAAAGCGGCACTGTGTAATTTTCTCAATCTCTCCGATAATATCACTGTCAATTATCCGGCCAAAAATAAGCTTTCCATCCGTGCGCTGCTTACCAACCGAATCAGTAATTTCAGATGCTGCTGTAAAATAATAGTCTCCTCCGATCTGAATAATTCCGTAATTGTCATCATTGTTTGTAAACGTATTTATTATTGCTCTGATATCATCTGGAAAATCGGCCGGAAAATTAGAGAATTCATTATTCTCAAAAGAGTAGTACCTCTTATATTTTATGTTCCTATTATTATCTGTCAGAATAAAAAAGCTAATATCCAAGTTTGTAAACGTGCTTTCCATAAGATTATTGGTTTCATAATCCGGGTTCATACTCTCAGCAAACAGTAATGTATCATTCCAATGCGCCCAATCGTTGATATTGCCAAGATATTTACTCTCTTTTGCTGCTAGAAATGAGTCAAAATTCTCTTTCAATATATCGATCTGATTTGTTTTTTGAGCGACGACATAGTTCTCAAAGAACATGCCGAACATGATATTCATTAAAACAATTGATATCAGTATGATGGGAAGGATAATAAATGCTAATTTGCTGCGTATCTTCATAACAACAACTTGTCTATTATAGATATCGATAGAAAGACTTGTTATCTTTACAAAATAAGATATATTATTATTTACCTCTTTATGTCAAATTCTTCGCTTAGATATGTCCGGTCTTTTGCTAAATACACGCACCGCGCCAATTTGCAGACATAAAAGCAGATGCTAAAGAGAAAACTTATTTTGAATAAGGAAAAGGAGCACCATTAACAAATGAGTGAAACGATATTGGAAAAGGCGCAGGGCCGTGTCAGCTATCATGACTCTGTGGAAGAAATGCTGGTTCGCATACGCGAGGACGAAATGTCCAACGTGTTCGACCGATGGATACAGCAGGAGAAAATCCGCTGCAAATTCTGCTTGCAGGGCATGAGCTGCCAGCTGTGCTCGCAAGGCCCCTGCCGCATCAGTGAAAAAGGCGGGCAGGACAAAGGCGTGTGCGGCATTGGCCCAGACGCCATGGCTATGCGTAATTTTCTGCTTAAAAACGTGATGGGCGCAGGGACATACAGCCATCACGCGTATGAAGCGTACCGGACGCTTAAAGCCACGGCGCAGGACAAAACACCGTTTGAGATTAAGGACAAAGAAAAACTGAAATGGATGTGCGACAAGCTAGGTGTCCACAACGGCGACCTCTATAAGATGGCAGAGGAACTGGCCGATGTGTTGAACGAGCAGATGAGCATCGGCGCCAATGAGCCCAATATCATGGTGGAAGCGTTCGCACCCAAAAAGCGAAAAGAGGTCTGGGAAAAGCTCAACATCTATCCTGCCGGTGTGATACATGAAGAACAAAACTGTGTGGCCAGCTGCCTCACCAACGTGGACGGCGATTATGTGTCGCTCGCTTTAAAGGCGCTGCGTTTAGGACTGGCGACGATATACAACGCACAGATCGGGCTGGAAATGGTGCAGGATATACTCTACGGCACACCAAAGCCGCATGAAGTGGATGTAGACCTTGGCATAATGAACCCCGGTTATGTCAATGTCGTGTTCAACGGGCATCAGCCATGGGCCGGTGCCGCCGTGATAGAAAAAGCGCATGATCCGGAGGTGCAGGCAAAGGCAAAAGCGGCAGGCGCAAAGGGGCTTAAGGTCATAGGCTCTATCGAAACGGGTCAGGAGCTGCTGCAGCGCTTTGAGGTGGACGATGTGTTTGCGGGGCTCATGGGCAATTGGCTCGCCATCGAACCGCTGCTGGCTACCGGCACAGTGGACGTGATCGCGATGGAAGAAAACTGCTCACCGCCCGCCATTGATATGTATGCCGAAAAGTACCAGATAACGCTCGTCAGCGTCAGCACCATCATCGGCGTGCCGGGGCTTGAGCACCGAATCCCTTATCACCCTGAAGAAGTTGGTAATATGGCAGATACGCTCATCGAACTAGCGATTGAGAACTTCAAAAAGCGCAAAAATTCTGTGACGCCAATGGTTCCGAAGATCACGCGAAAAGCGATCGCCGGGTTCTCCACCGAAGCTGTCATGGAAGCGCTTGGCTACCAGCTGGATCCGCTTGTCGATGTGATCGCCGCTGGCAAAATTAAAGGTGTTGTGGCTCTTGTCAATTGCTCGACTTTGCGTAACGGCCCTCAGGATTGGAACACAGTCAATATCACAAAGGAGCTTATTAAAAGGGATATCCTTGTCGTGAGCGGGGGCTGCGGCAACCACGCGCTTGAAGTGGCCGGCCTTTGTCATTCCGACGCGTTAAGCATCGCGGGAGACGGGCTAAGAGAGGTATGCAGCGCGCTTAAGATTCCGCCTGTACTAAGCTTTGGCACCTGCACCGATACCGGCCGCATCTCCATGCTGGTGACAGCGCTCGCAGATCACCTTGACGTGGACGTGCCGGATTTACCTATCGCGGTGACGGCCCCCGAATGGATGGAGCAAAAAGCCACGATAGACGGCGTATTCGCTGTGGCCTACGGCGCCTATACGCACCTCTCGCCCACGCCTTTCATGACGGGCGCCCCAAAGTTAGTGAAGCTGCTCACCGAGGATGTGGAAAGCCTCACAGGCGGTAAAATCGCGCTGGGTGACGATCCCGTGGAAGTGGCGCAAGGTATTGAAGCACATATACTGTCCAAGCGAAAAGCGCTTGGACTAAAATAGCGGGATTTACGAAAAGGGCTTTTCGAAATATGAAAAGCCCTTTTTGCTATAATAATGGTATCGCAGTTTAATCCGTTTTTATAACCTTTCAAACAGGTCAGCGAAACATCAAACAATTTGGACGCCAAGCAGTTGGGCAATGCCCGCCGCTTGAAACATGTTGATCACTGCCCCGCGCAGTTCTCCATATGTCTCCGATAGCAAAATGCCTTCAATAGAACAGCCTGATAAATCAATGCCTTTTAATGGCGTTTTGAAGAAATCAACACGTGACAAATTCACGTTGTGGAGCTTAATAACCTTGAATTTCACCTCAGACATAAAAGCTTCTTTAAACTCACAATCACTCAGTAAGCAATTCATCCAAGTCGTTTTTACACAGTTGGCATAATGGAATGAACTCCCTTCCAGCTGAGCTTCTTTGAAATAAGACTGCCTAAAATCACTTCCGGCGGCTTTGCAGTTTTTAATCTTTGTGCCTTTCCAGTATGAATGTGCGAATATACAGTTTGAAATATCACAGTTTTCAAAATGTACATTAATAAAATTGGTTCGCGTAAAATCACAGGTCACAAATCTGCACTTTATAAAACGAACCTGTTCGAAATCAATTTTGGATACATCAAGTTCTGTGATTGTTTCATTGTCAAAGGACATGTCTTTTATAGAGGACTCATTTGTTTTTGCGTCTTTTATGGTATCTGTAAGCATAGGGTTACCTCGGTCTCCATTTAAAAATCTCGCTGACTATATGATATAAAAAACGACACTTAATGACAAGCGCATGATCCTAAAAGTTTACATCATTATGCTATAGTATTATAATAATAATCAGAATTTGGCTTTTGCGAGGGACTGTATGGAGCAATATAAGCTGCATTTTCACAATGTGCATCCGGATAAAACAACGGTTAGTTTCACTTGGGATGACAACTTTCTGCGGCACATAGAACACATCGCGCCTGCATTTGCGGAAAGAGGCATGCGGTGCACCTTTTATATCAATCCCGGAGAAGAAGGCTTTGAGCAAACGCATCTTCCTGGATATCTGCATTTATCCAAGCAAGCTTTTGAAATCGGAAGCCACGGATATCTCCATCAAAACCTATGCAACCTGCCATATGACGCCTCAGTTGATATCGTACAAAGCGCCATTAAACACATTCAAAAGCTTTTTCATGTTTACCCTACGACGTTCGCTTTCCCCTATCACGATTATAATGAAGAAATCCTCAGCATGACAAGATCGCATCATCTGGAGACACGAAACACGCTTGCCCGTTCCAAGCGCTTCGGCATCAAAACAGATATTCTCCTCGGCGATATGCTTTGCGCGGTGGACGAGTCCATCGATAAAAGACACACATTGGTATTTTCGGGTCATTCCGTTATCTTAAGCCCGGGAGAAGCGAATGACGCGCAGCTGAAAGACCAAACAGGGTACAATCCCATTTTGCTGGATCACTTAAGCCGGCTTCTGGATTATATACAAACGAAGAATGAATCCATAGAGGTTTTAACGTTTGAACAGGCGGCGCTTAAAGAATATGTCCTCCGGCACTGCGAGATCACCGGGAATTCATTCATCATCACACAAGAACAGCTAAACTGGCTCAAGCCTTATCACATCGGCATTGAAAGGCTCGGTCAATAAATGTGATATAGCCCTAAAATGCTCTGCTTTTTTTCGCCCGGCATTAAAAAATGGCATCGGCGCGACACCGTTGCCATTCTTCCGGTTTTTATTACAGTATCCGGCTTAAAAACTCTTTGGTTCTGTCTTCCTGCGGATTGTTGAATATCGCATCCGGGGTTGATTCTTCGATAATGCGCCCTTCGTCCATATAGATGACGTTGTCCGCCACCTCTTTGGCAAAGCCCATCTCATGCGTCACCACCACCATGGTCATACCGTCGTTCGCGAGCTTTTTCATAACCTCTAGCACATCACCCACCAGCTCAGGATCGAGCGCCGATGTGGGCTCGTCAAACAGCATGATTTTGGGTTTCATCGCCAGCGCACGCGCAATGGCGACACGCTGCTTTTGTCCGCCCGAAATCATCGAAGGATAGGCATTTGCTTTTTCAAGCATGCCCACCTTTTCAAGCAGTTCGTTGCCAATCGCAATGGCCTCACTCTTAGGCATGCCTTTCACCTGCGTCAGCCCTTCAATGACATTACCCATCACTGTCATGTGCGGGAACAGATTAAAATGCTGAAACACCATGCCCACTTCCTGCCGGATTAAGTGAAGCTTCTTGGTCTTATGATCAACCACGTTACCGTCAATCATAATCGTGCCTTTCTGAGCTCTTTCGAGGAAGTTAAGGCATCGCAAAAGCGTACTCTTGCCCGATCCGCTAGCACCGATAATCACGACCACCTCACTGGGGTCAACCTGTAAATTGATCTTATCTAGAACCTTGTGTTTACCGTACCACTTACTAAGATTATTAACTTTTATCATTGCGCTTCACCTCCTTTAATTTCTGCGGTTGCTAACTCTCAATCGGCGCTCAATCAGACTTGTGCCGATCGTCAGTATTGAAGTCATGATTAGATAGAATATCGCCGCAATGGTGAGCGCCTCCATTAATTTAAAGCTAGATGCGCCAAGCTGCTTGGCTTTAAGCAGCAGCTCCGAAACTGCGATGGAGCTGGCAAGCGAAGAATCCTTGAGCGCGATAATAAATTGGTTACTTAAGGGAGGCAGCGCGCGTTTAAATGCCTGAGGCAGTATAATGCGCCGCATCACCTTCCATTTCGTCATCCCGATGGAGATGCCGGCTTCTCTTTGACCATAGTCTATTGACTGTATCGCGCCCCTAAATATCTCTGCAATATACGCGCCGTTATGGACACCAAGCGCAATAAATGCGGCTGGGAAGCTTTCGATATTAATGATGCTGACAAGACCATAATAAATCATCAAAAGCTGCAGCAGAAGCGGCGTGCCTCGAATAATCCAAATATAAGTTTTCGCCGGAATGTTTAAAACCTTGTGCTTTGACAATCGCATCAAGGCAAATAGCAAACCTAAAACAAGACCGACCAAAATGCCCAGCACCGTGACCTCCAGTGTCATGAGTGCCGCTGGCCAGAATAAATGAAAATGACTAAAAATATAATCCAAACAAAATCCCCCTTCCGGTAAGATCAAAGCAGCTTGACCTTAAATGATGTATTCAAAAATGTGATTCTACTGTCTTTAGACAGATAGAGCCTGTCAGCTGCGACAGGCCCCACCCACATTTCATATCTAAACTTTGTTATTCGACCGTGACGTCAACGCCGAGCCATTTTTCGCTGAGTTTTGTCAGCGTTCCGTCGCCATGCATGTCTGCCAGTATTTCATCAATTTTGCTTAACAGTTCTTTATCATTCTTGTTGATCGCGATGCCGATCTTTTCAGAACGCAGCAGGTCACCAGCTAAAGCCAAGGTATCGCCGCCTTCCATGTCGGTCATGGCCGTGACAGCAACAATCCTATCGGTAATCACACCTTCTACCCGGCCATTGATCAGCTCGAGCAGCGTCGAATTGTCATCGTCGTAAAGCTTGATATCTGCGCCAAGGCCCTGTGCATCTTTCTCAAAGTTGGTGGCTGTGACAACAGCTACCTTCTTGCCTGTCATCTCACTTGGGTTCGTAATGCCAGAATCCTTTGTGACAACAAGCTGTGCACCCGAGTAATAGTACGGGACTGTGAAATTGACTGATTCAAGGCGCTCGTCAGTAATGGCCATGCTGCCTAATATGCCGTCGTAACGCTCGTTGCGAAGGCCTTCAATGAGGCCCGCCCATTCACCGGTGACATAGTTCAGTTTGACGCCCAGCCGATCGGCAATCTCTTGCCCAACTTCCACATCGAATCCGATAACATCACCATTATCGTCAATATAGTTAAAAGGTGGATAGCCGCCGCTCCCGACAACCGTCAATTCTCCGGCGTCTAATACTCTTTGAAGACTGTCTGTTGTGGCATCCGCGCTGGTATTGGCGCAGGCCGTCAATATTAAAACGATCGATAAAGCGAATACTAATAAAACGCTCTTCTTCCTTAAGCTCATATTTAAAATCTCCTTTTTTATCATAACAGCTGTTAAATTAACTAAATTAACCCATGGGCATTATTATTATATAATAAGTGCCTATACCGGGTCAATTTGCCTGAGGTATGCTTAAACGGAGTGAGTCCATCTGACTTGCGATAAGGCTTAAATGTCTTGATTATACTTACATATGGAGTCATAATGCTCCCGAATCATGTGTAAAACGGGGTGGTCTCACTTAATTTACCTATGTTTGGGGATATAATATGTACACGAAATAAAACGTTATGGATGAAAAAAGAGGGGAATTGCGAAGCTGAAAGAAGTTGATACAAGACTGAAAAATAACATATAAGGAGGAAAGAAGAGACCATATAGATTCGTCTTCTTCCAGCTTCACATTGACCTTTTTCATATATAAACACATGCTGCAAGTTTGACACTCTTTTCTTTATTAATGCCAGATTTCTTTTACGTACTGCTTAACCGTTCTGTCAGACGAGAACTTGCCTGCGGATGCCACATTCATTAAACACTTGCGGCCAAAGGCAAGCCTGTCGCTGTAATCGCGGTTCACCTGAAGCTTGGCTTCGATGTATGGCATGAGGTCAAGCAGCAGGAAATAATGATCCGGCCTATGCCAGCAGGTGCCTTTAAGAATCGCATCGTACAGCTCCTTGAAATAACCGCAGCCGTCGTCGCTCAGCGTGCCGTCAACCAGCGCATCCAGCATGCGTTTTATCCTCGGGTTATTGTCATAAATGGCTTTGGGGTTATAGCTCTCCCTCTCGCGCTCAATATCCTCCACTCTTGCGCCGAAGATATAGTTGTTGTCTTCTCCGGCTTGTTCTACGATTTCGATGTTGGCCCCGTCATACGTACCCAGCGTGACCGCACCGCTCAGCATCAGCTTCATATTACCCGTGCCGCTCGCCTCGGTGCCCGCCGTGGATATCTGCTCGGACACATCCGCAGCCGGGATAATCGCTTCGGCATACGTACAGTTGTAATTTTGCACAAAGACCACGCGCAGCCTGTCATTTGTCTGCTCGTCGGCGTTCACCAGCCTTGCGATCTCGTTAATCAGCTTGATGATCGCCTTGGCTCTGAAATAACCGGGAGCCGCTTTGGCGCCAAAAATAAACACAGTCGGATTAAAGTCTTTGAGACTCCCGTCTTTGAGCGCGAAGTAAATATCGAGTATGGAAAACGCGTTAAGCAGTTGACGTTTGTACTCATGCAGACGTTTTACCTGCACATCGTATATAAATTCGGGTGGAATCTCCACGCCCTCACGCTCTGCGATAATCGCAGCAAGCTGGCGCTTCTTCGTCAGCTTCACACTGTTAAAGCCCCATACAAGCTCATCATCGAGGTTGTCTTTGAGCCTTTCAATGTCGTCCAGGTTTTTAAGAAACCCACTGCCGATACGGGCTTCGATAAGCGCGGTGAGCTCAGGGTTACAAAGCCCAAGCCAGCGCCTTTGCGTCACGCCGTTGGTCTTGTTCTGGAATCTTTTGGGATACAGCGCGTACCAGTCCTTAAACACGTCGCGTTTGAGTATCTCGGTATGAATTTGGGCGACGCCGTTTACATAAGTGGACATGTATACCGCAAGCCGTGCCATATGCACGGTATCGCAATCGATGATACGCATACCGCATGCTTTATCCTCGGGTATACCGGCCTCGTGAAGTGCCATGCAAAGCTTTTCGTTGATTTTTACGATGATCGCGGTGATCTGCGGAATCACATCGTTCATCAGATACATCGGCCATTTTTCGAGCGCCTCGACCATCACCGTATGGTTGGTGTATGCAAACGTCTTTTGCGCTGTGTTGAACGCGTCATCAAAGCTCATACCTTCCATTAAGAGCAAACGAATGAGTTCAGGAATGGAAACCGTCGGGTGCGTATCGTTAAGCTGTATCGCACAGTGCGCCGCGAAACCCGACAAATCACTGCCGTGCACGCGCTTATACCGAGCGAGTATATCCTGAAGCGAAGCGCTCGAAAGGAAATACTGCTGTTTAAGGCGCAGCTTTTTGCCTGCAACGTCGTTATCGTTGGGATAAAGCACGCGCGAAATATCTTCCGCTTCGTTTTTCTCTTTCACCGCCAGAGCATAGTCCTGATTGTTAAAAGCCGTAAAATCAAGCTCCTGCATCGCTTCGCTCTGCCACAGCCGCAGTGTGCTAATGTGACTCGTCTCATAGCCGAAAACCGGCATATCATACGGCACGGCACACACCTTCTGATCCGCAAACGCAACAATCACAGCCCTGTCATCTCGGCGGCAGCTCCACGGGTCGCCGCCGCTTTGCCAGTCGTCGGCCACTTCATACTGCATACCCTCGACAAAAAGCTGTTTGAACAATCCGAATTTGTAGCGGATGCCGTAGCCGTCCAGTGCAATATTGTGCGTCGCTGCGCTGTCCAGAAAGCAAGCAGCCAGCCGGCCAAGGCCGCCGTTGCCAAGCGCTGCGTCTTCAATGTCTTCCAGGCTTGCGATGTCCACGCCGAGCTCTGCGAGCCTTTCGCGCACTTCATCTAGCACGCCAAGGCAGTAAAGATTGTTGTACACCATTCTTCCGGTCAAAAATTCGGCGGAAAAATAGTAGGCACGGCGCGTCTCATTATGAGACTGCTTGCTCTTTATCCAATCTTCAGACATTTCTGTCATAACGGCTTTGGATAGCGCATTATGCAGCTGTATGGCGCTTGCATGCTTTATATCAATCTGATAAGCACATTTTAAGTTTTCTTCGGTTTTATTAATTATCTGCTTGCTGTCAATCATATATGAAAAAAGTCTCCTCATCTTCCATGTTTTTTGTTTAGACACAGTATCTCGTCTTTAAGCGCTTCTGTCAACTGACCCGGCAGCATGCGCCATTTCCAGTTCAGCCCCACCGTGCCCGGTGTGTTCATTCTCGCATCGTTGCCCAGCCTTAAAAAATCCTGTATCGGGATGATGGCGGTGTCCGCATCACTGCCAAAAGACGCGTCAATCAGCGCACCGCAGATATCCGTGCCTTCGCCGATTTTGAGATACTCGGTCGCGAACTGCCGCTGGGCTTCAGTCGCCTTGCTCCACCAGCCTATGGCAGTATCGTTGTCGTGCGTGCCCGTATACAAAGCGGTGTTATGTGCCAGATTGTGCGGCAGATGCATGTTCTTCATGTCTGAATCAAACGCGAAAAGCAGAACCTTCATCCCGGGATAGCCGCAGACTTTTAGCAGCCGTTTCACCTTGGGCGTAACCGCCCCTAAATCCTCCGCGACGATTGACATAGACGGGATCTCGCGGCCAAGCACTTCAAAGAGCCCGCGTCCGGGGCCGTTTCTCCATTTGCCTTTTCTCGCGGTCGGCGCGTCTGCCGGAATCGCATAGTAATTCGCAAATCCAATAAAATGGTCGACACGCATAATGTCATAATAATCAAACATCGCACGCATACGGCGTACCCACCATTGATACCCTGTTTTTTTGTGCGTACGCCAGTTGTAGATCGGGTTGCCCCAACGCTGGCCGTCCTGCGTAAAGTAATCCGGCGGTACACCAGCCACGCACTTTGGCCGCCTTTGCCCGTTGAGCTCAAACAAATGCGGCTCTGCCCAGGTGTCCGCGGAATCCATCGCCACATAAATCGGCATATCGCCAAAAATCGAGATGCCATTTATATTCGCGTATTCCTTAAGCGCATACCATTGCTTAAAGAAGAGATATTGCACAAACGAATGAAACGCGATTTCC
>JAEWQS010000186.1 GCA_023399095.1 Bacillota bacterium | reverse complement strand
AATATGAATATGTCATATGCGACGCAACGATTCTCTGTGCATATTCCACGAGTGCCCAGCCTGACAAAGAGGATTCGCGGCACTGCTTTATGGCATGATCAATCGTCATATGCCTTCTCCAATTGTTGCGAATTCCATCGCTGTCCTTGCCTCGTATTCATAATAGTATATCGTGATTGTCATAGAACATTCTCCGTCACTATTATAACATATATACCGTCTCTGTATTTTGTGTTCATCGTACTTTATAACGGTATTAAAGTCTACTTTATGCAGATGAATTTAGCAATTTGTTGACAATCTCAAACGGCTGCGATTTCTCACAGCCGTTTGTTAAAGCCTATGTCATTATTGGATTGATTACTCGTCAACTTCCGCCGATTTCACTGAATCAAACTCGTCCATGATTTCCTGTGAAGGTGCCTGTGTCAAAAGGCTGACCACCACAATGGCAACAAGCGCGACGATAAACCCGGGCAGCAGCTCATAGATGCCAAATACGCCGCCAAGCGGATTCAAAAGCTCGTTCCAGATGATAACCGTGGCTGCGCCGCCGATCATACCGGCCAGCGCGCCCCATTTGTTCATGCGCTTCCAGAACAGCGAGAGTATCACCAGCGGACCGAAGGTCGCGCCGAAGCCCGCCCACGCGTAGGATACGATGCCGAAAACCGTGCTGTTCTCGTCCAACGCGAACAGTATGCCGATTAAGGCCGCGCCGATAACCGTGACTTTGGATACTGTGAGTATCTGCTTATCCGTTGCATCCTTCTTAATAAGCCCGTGAAAGAAGTTCTTGGAGATAACCGAAGCCGCCGCTAAAAGCTGGCTGTCGGATGTGCTCATCGTGGAAGCGAGAATGCCCGATATCAGCACGCCCGCTATGAGAGCCGGAAAAAGCGTTGTCGCCAACGCGGAAAACACCGTTTCATGCGTGCCGTTCATCAGCGCATCACCCAACAGTGCACGACCGATGACGCCGATCAATATGGCGGCGCCCAGAGCAATCACGACCCACACAGTTGCGATGCGGCGTGACTGCTTGATTTGATTCGTTTTGCGAATCGCCATAAACCGAAGCAAAACGTGCGGCATACCGAAGTATCCAAGACCCCACGCCAGTATCGAAATGATATCAAGGGCTCCGTATTGTGTAAAGGAGTTGTCGGCAGGGTTATTCACGCCCCAAATGCTGAAATATCCGTTGATGTCCGAAAGCTGCGCTGCGACTTGATCAGCGCCGCCCACAGCCGCATAGCCAAAAAAGACGATGGCCAGCAGCGCAAAGAACATGAGCACGCCCTGTATCAGGTCTGTCGTGCAGACAGCAAGGAAGCCGCCCACCACGGAATAGGCTATGATGACAACAGCACTGATAATCATCATCAGCGTATAGTCAAGGCCAAACAGCGATTTGAAAAGCTTGCCCATGGCCGCGAATCCCGAGCCAAGATAAATCACAAAGAATAAAAGAATAAGGACAGCGGCGATGCTCATGAGTATCTTTTTATTGTCCCTGAATCTGTTGGAAAAATAGTCGGGCAGCGTGATCGAATTACCCGCAACCTTGGTGTATTTGCGCAGCCGTTTGGCCACGAACAGCCAGTTTAAATATGTGCCCACCGCAAGGCCCAACGCCGTCCAGAAAACTTCGCCGATACCCGTTAGGTAAGCGAGCCCCGGCAAGCCCATAAGCAGCCATCCGGACATATCGGATGCCTCGGCACTCATGGCCGTCACCCATGGTCCCAGCTTTCTTCCGCCCAGCAAATAGTCACTCGAGCTGTTGTTGCGTTTGGAATAAACAGCGCCCACGATGACCATTGCTACCATATAAAAACCCATCGCGATCAAAATCTGAATCTGATCCCCTGTCATATACACCCTCCCATATATTTAAATAATTACATGCTATCATAACATAAGGCTTGTCTCTTGTTAATAATAAATTCACAATTTCGGCCATTTTAATGCGAAAAAGAGCTGCTTTGAGTTGAAAATTGTCACATATATCCGATTTGCTTGAACTTTTGCAGCGTATACCCAACTAAGAGCCTATTACCGAATGCCATACGTCCACATTGAAAAGTTTGCTTCATATTTTGTTGGGCGGTTCCTGGAATAAAAAAAGACCGCCGAGTCTCCCCTGCGGTCATTCAATGCGAATTTGTTATTCAGCGAGTTTGATGCTTTCTGAACCGAATACCGCCACGACACCGTCCCCGTTCCAGATGATATCGCCCTCGGGGCCATCGAGGTTTTCAAACTTCTTGCCATACGCCGCGTAAATGGCATCCGGCTGCTGGCCGTAGAGCGTGGGCGCACAGGTGATAAACCCCGTCACTATCTTAACTGTGTCGTCATATTTCTCACTTGTGATCTTGAAATCGTGAGATATCTGATCCCCGTTCTTTGTCATTGTGACATAGTCCACAATCATGCCGTCCTGAGACACAACGGAAACGTGCAGCAGCGCGCCATCCAAAATGTTTGTTTCTCCCGACACTGTGAATGTATCACCGTTCAGCGAAATATCGCAGCTGCCGTCAACCGACACCTGTGTGGCGTTCTCGGACATTTGCGGCTTTGCGATCGTCACCGATCCGCAACCTGCCATCATCGCTGCAAGCAATACAACCAGAATGGCCGCAGCGGCTATCTTAAAGCGTTTTTTTTGCATAGCAATCCCCTTTTATAAAGTCGTACTCAAGTATACATAAAATTATTTGGTATGTAAAGCACAAATAGCGCCCAATAGCATGAGCTTGTCACGCGCGGGTAAGCGATTGTTGTTTATGCGTAAGGAGAGTCGTTTATTAATATATAAATGTAAAATCCAATATGCAGGCGGTGACTATTTTGGCAATCAAGCATAAATATTTAGGCGAAATGCTCATAGATGTGGGCATTATCACCAACGATCAGCTTCAGGAATGCCTCAAAGAACAGAAGAAAACTGGAGAGCGTCTTGGTAAGATACTCAAAGCGCGCGGTCTGGTAACAGAACAGCAGCTCATGGAGGTCATGCAGTATCAGCTGGACATCCCGTTCATCAGTCTGGAAGCGATCAAACTGCCAAAATCGCTTTCCAAGGCATTGCCTGTATCGCTTGCGAGAAAGCACAAAATGGCACCAGTGAAGGTAGATGGCAAGCGTCTATACCTAGCCATGGCCGATCCTGCCGATTTTATCGCCATTGAAGACGCACGTGTGATGTCCGGGCTGGACATCTACCCCATGATCGCGCCCGAGCTTGCGATCGAAACAGCGATCAACGCCATATACGGCAACGAATACGCGGAAACCGCAATTCGCGAGCTGGCGGCTGAAGTTAGCGAGGCCGATTCCGTGATGGATCAGGCTGCTGCCAATATCGCAAACGCGCCTATCGTACGCCTTGTCAATTCGATATTTGAACAAGCGGCCAAGGCCAAAGCGAGCGACATTCATGTCGAGCCGGGCGAGATTGAGGTGCGTGTGCGCATGCGCATCGACGGTCAGCTTGTGGGTGCGCTCACGATACCCAAAAAAGCACAGTCTGCCGTCACCACGCGGCTCAAAATCATAGGCGGTATGGATATCGCAGAGAAACGGCTTCCTCAGGACGGCCGCTACAAACTGCTGATGACCGGCAACGAGATTGATGTGCGTATGTCGACCATGCCGACCGTACACGGCGAGAAGGTCGTGATGCGCCTTCTTGATAAACAGAACTTTTTCATGAGCAAGGAAAAGCTTGGATTTTCCAAGGATAACATCCACAAATTTGACGAGCTGCTCAAAAACCCGCACGGCATCATACTGATTACGGGCCCAACGGGCAGCGGCAAATCTACCACGCTTTATGCCATGCTCAGCGAAATCAACGACACCGCGAAGAATATCATCACCGTGGAAGACCCCGTAGAATATTCAATCGGCGGCATCAATCAGGTTCAGGTCAACGCCAAGGCGGGGCTCACGTTCTCCACAGGCTTGCGCTCCATACTGCGCCAAGACCCTGATGTCATCATGATCGGTGAAATTCGCGATCATGAAACGGTGGATATCGCCATACGTGCTGCCATCACAGGCCATCTCGTGCTTTCCACGATACACACCAACGACGCCATCAGCACCATTTCCCGGCTCGTTGACATGGGTATTCCGCCGTACATGCTGTCTGCGTCGCTCGTCGGCGTGCTGTCTCAGCGGCTTGTCAAAACCATCTGCCCCTACTGCAAGGAGGAATACAAGCCGAACCGGTTCGAGCTTGCCGCAGCGGGACTCCCCGGCAACTACTCAAAAACAATCTATCATGGCAAGGGCTGCTCATATTGCAACAACTCAGGCTACAAGGGTCGCCGTGCCGTTCATGAGATATTTGTGATAGACCGGCATGTGCGCGATATGATCACGGGCGGCGCTGCGATAGACGCCATCCGTGACGACGCGATAAAGCGCCAGCACATGGCCACGATTGCTTCGGAATGCGTCGCGCTCATGGAAAGCGGCGCAACCACGATTCAGGAAGTGATCAGCACATCGTATTCATACAAAGGAGACAGCGAATGAGAATAACTGAGCTGATGGAAAAAGCGGCTGCGCACAGCGCGTCGGACATTCATATCTCGGTGGGCATACCGCCCACAATGCGCATCAGCAGCGGTCTTGTGGCGATTGAAGACGCAATTGTAACACCCGATATGTCGCTGAATTTCGCCAAAGAGATTATGAACGAAGCGCAATGGGATGCTTTTAACAAGCACGGCGAATACGATTTCTCACTTTCGGCTCCCGGCAAATACCGCTTCCGCGTCAACGCATACCGGCAGCGCCAGAGCGTGGCGCTCGCGATGCGTCTGATACGCAGCAACGCGCCGGACATCAACTCGCTGGGGCTCCCCCCTGTTGTGAGTTCTCTGTGTTCACTTAACCGAGGGCTCATACTTGTCACGGGCCCCACTGGCAGCGGCAAATCCACCACGCTCGCGTCCATGATCGACGTGATGAACCGCACACGCAGCCAGCATATTCTCACGCTCGAAGACCCGATTGAATATCTTCATAAACACAAAAAGAGCATTGTCAACCAACGAGAAATCGGCGTGGATTCGGAAAACTACGCCAATGCTCTTCGCGCCGCGATGCGCCAGGACCCCGACATTATACTCATCGGCGAAATGCGCGACTTAGAGACCATCAGCATCGCGCTGACCGCGGCGGAAACGGGGCATCTCGTGCTGTCCACGCTGCACACCACGGGCGCGGCCAAAACCATTGACCGTGTTATTGACGTTTTTCCGCCCCACCAGCAGCAGCAGATACGCATGCAGCTCTCTATGACATTGGCGGCGGTGGTTTCGCAGCAGCTCCTGCTCTGCACCGACGGCAAAACGCGCGTGGCCGCAGTGGAAACGCTGATCGCGACGCCCGCCGTGCGCAATCTGATACGCGAGAACAAGGTGCATCAGGTGGCGGGCATGATGCAGGCGTCCACATCATCAGGCAACCAGCTCATGGACAACGCCCTCGCCGACCTCTACCGTCAGGGGCGCATTTCGCGCGAAAACGCGCTTTTCTACTCGGTTGACCGGGCGTATATACAGACATTGCTGTAACAGCTTATCGAGAGGTGATTGTTATTAAGTACTTATATAAAGCGGCCAACAAAGCCGGACAGACAGTGGAAGGCGTGATCGAAGCGACAGACAAAAAGTCTGTTGTTTACGAGCTGCGCGCCAAATCGCTGTATTTGCTCGACCTATCTGAAATCAATCCCAAAACGTCGACGGATATTACGATCGGCTCCGCCAAGGTGCCCAAGCGCGTGCTCTCGATATTCTGTTCGCAGTTCGCAAGCATACTAAAAGCGGGCGTGCCCCTTGTGCAGGCGCTCACGATGCTGGAGGAGCAGACCGACCACAAAAAATTTAAGAGCATACTCGCGTCTGTCTGCGACGATCTTCAGCGCGGCAAAGGGCTTTCGGAAAGCCTTGCCATGCATGAACGCGCGCTGCCGAGCATCATGATACAGATGATCGAGGCGGGCGAGGTCAGCGGTACGCTCGACCTCTCGCTGGACAGGCTCGCAATCACGTTCGACAAGGACTACAAAATCGCGCGCAAGGTGAAATCCGCAATGACCTACCCCATCATCGTCGCCATCGTGGCGGTGCTCGTGGTCGTTTTCATGCTTGCCTTCGTGATACCGAAATTTGTCGGCATATTCGAATCCATGAATACCGAGCTGCCCGGCATCACCAAGATGGTTCTGGGCTTGAGCGATTTTGTTACGAACCAGTGGATGTATCTGTTGGGCGCTGTTTTGCTCATTTACGTGCTGTTCAAAATGTTTAAGTCGTCGGCGCAAGGGCGCCTCGCCTTGGACTCATTCAAGCTCAAGTTTCCGCTTGTCAAAAAAGCGTCTATTCGGCTTATGTCCGCGCGGCTGAGCCGCACGCTTTCCACACTGACGGCGACGGGCATTGCGCTCACGCAGTCACTGCGCATTGCGTCCAAAATCGTCAACAACAAGCTGGCGGAAAACAAGCTGCTGGAGATCGAAGAACAGATCAAGCAGGGGCGCTCGCTCTATGAGGCCATCGGCGCGGCAGGCATTTTCCCGAGCATGCTGATGCACATGTCCAAAATCGGCGAGGAATCCGGCACGCTCGACCAGATGCTCGAACGTGCTGCCGAGTATTTTGAAGAGGAAGCGGATGTGGCCGTAACGCGGCTGACCACAATGCTGCAGCCCATCATGCTTGTCATCGTCGCGGTGATCGTGCTGGTTATTATCCTCGCGGTGCTGGTGCCTATGATCAGTATCTATTCAAATGTTTGATAAATTATCGTAAAAACGATATAACCGTGTTTTAACCCGTTATTTGGTGTTATTAAAAAAGTAACATTGCAGGGATTCATTATGAAAGGGGAATAAAAAACATGTTTAAGTTCTTACGAAGGAACAAAAAAGGCTTTACACTTATCGAACTCATTGTGGTTTTTGCTATCATCGCGATATTGGCAGCCATCGCCATACCAACTTTTATTGGCATCACAGATGAAGCCAACAATGCGGTTCACACTGCCAATGCAAGAAGCATTGCAACAGCACTTAATGCTTACAACGCATTACAGACGGATCCTAACGAGCGGATTTCTGTAAAAGCCAACTGGAAGGATATTGATGACAAACTTGAACCAGTCGGTATAGCTGATGAAGCAAAAGCGCTAGATCGGATAGATTATCAAAACGGCGTGTTTGTAGTTGTTGAAGCTGCTTCGACATCTTCTCCACCGGCTACAACCTAATACATCCTGATCAGAGCGAAACGCACGGACGCGTTTCGCTCTTTTTTTGCGACAAAAACCGTCATTATTCGCTGTGTCTGTTTAAACAACAACGTTGGTGTTATATAAAGAACAGGACATTATGCAAGGGTAAAAAACATGGATATCGCAATAGGCGTCGTCATATTTGTATTCGGCACCATCATCGGCAGCTTTCTTAACGTATGCATATTGAGGCTGCCTGTTTCGCGTTCCATCGT
>JAEWQS010000022.1 GCA_023399095.1 Bacillota bacterium | reverse complement strand
GCCCGCGCCGTTTACAACCAGCTATCTGCAGCAAGCCGCTTCAGGCGCACTTGGGTTTACAGCCAAGCGCACAATGCTGGTGGCCCAGCAGCTTTATGAGGGCGTGGAGCTGGCAGGCGACGGCCCTATAGGCCTTGTCACATATATCCGCACCGACTCAACGCGTGTTTCAGATGAAGCGCTTGCCACGGTTCGCACGTATATAGAAGCGCAATACGGAAAGGATTATTTGCCCGAGAAACCCAACTATTTTAAAAAGTCCAAAAAAGCGCAGGATGCGCACGAGGCCATCCGCCCGTCGCACATGGAGCTTCATCCGGATTCGTTGAAAAATACACTTTCCAAGGATCAATACAGACTTTATAAGCTTATATACAACCGGTTCGTGGCCAGCCAGATGACGCCGTCCGTATCGGAGACCATGCAGGTGACGCTGGACGCGGGCGAATGCACGTTCAAAGCGAGCGGATCACGCGTCATATTTAAGGGCTATACCGCGGTTTACAGCACTGAAGAGGATGAGGCCAAGGATACGCTTCTTCCGCCACTGTCGGAAGGTGAAAACTGTCCGCTGCTTGGCATCACGCCTAAGCAGAACTTCACGCAGCCGCCCGCCCGCTACACAGAGGCGACGCTGGTCAGGGCGCTTGAAGAGAAGGGCATAGGAAGACCAAGTACGTATGCGCCGATCATTTCAACAATTCAGGATCGCCATTACATCGAGAAAGACGGCAAACAGCTAAAACCCACCGAGCTTGGCGTGATCGTCAACACCCTCATGAAGGATAACTTTTCAGATATCGTAGACGTTGAATTCACAGCAGATCTTGAAAACAAGCTGGACGATATCGAAAACGGCGGCAAGCAGTGGAAAAGGCTTTTGCGTGATTTTTATGAGCCGTTTGAACAGACGATCGAAAAAGCAGACAAAACCGTGGAGCGCATTGAGCTGCCCGTTAAAGAATCTGACGTGGTCTGTGAAAAGTGCGGCAAAACAATGGTTTACAAGGACGGACGTTTTGGACAGTTTCTTGCGTGCCCCGGGTATCCGGAGTGCAAAAACACCAAGCCTGTCGTGAAATACATTGACACCCCATGCCCCAAATGCGGCAAGCGCATTGTTGAGAAACGTTCCGCCAAAACGAGAAAAACGTTCTATGGGTGCGAGGGATACCCAGAGTGTGATTTTGTATCATGGGATATGCCAATCGCGGACAAATGCGAGGCGTGCGGGTCTATGATGGTGCTGCGCAGGCTCTCGGGCGGCAGCAGCTATAAAAAGTGCTCAAATCCGGAGTGCGTAAAAAATCAACGGAAGAAGGCCGATGGCGCAGAATAAAGCCATCGTAATCGGCGCGGGGCTGGCGGGATGTGAGGCGGCGTATCAAATAGCCCGGCGCGGAATCAAGGTGACACTGATCGAGCAAAAACCGAATAAGCTTTCTGCTGCTCATAAGTCGGGTTTGTTTGCGGAACTCGTCTGCTCCAACTCACTGCGGGCGGCAGGCCTTTATAACGCAGTGGGTCTGCTAAAGCAGGAGATGCGGGAGCTCGATTCGCTCATCATGCGGGCGGCGGATGCGACAAGCGTACCCGCTGGCGGAGCGCTGGCGGTCAACAGAAGCCTGTTTGCCGCACGTGTGACACGCGAGATCATTGAGCATAAGAATATTGAAATAAAACGCGAGGAAGCGCTGTGTCTGCCCGAAAAGGGCATCGTGATCGCGGCGCCGGGCCCGCTTGTAGAGGGGTTTTTTGCCAAGAATATAGAAGACACCGTGGGTGAAGGTATGCTGTCGTTCTTTGACGCGGCGGCACCCATTGTAATGGGCAAAACCATCGACATGACCAAGGCTTTCTACGGTTCGCGGTACGACAAGGGCGGCGACGACTACATTAACTGCCCGATGGACGAGGCACAGTACCGTGCGTTCTATGAGGCGCTCACCACTGCGGTAACCGTTGAGCTGCACGGCTTTGAGAAGGGCAAGGTGTTCGAAGGGTGCATGCCTGTTGAGACGATGGCCGGCAGAGGCTTTCAGACACTGCTTTTCGGCCCCTTAAAGCCTGTGGGATTAAGAGCGCCGGGTGCTGACAGAAACCCTTATGCGGTGGTGCAGCTGCGCCGGGAAGACAAAGAAGGACGCATGTATAACCTTGTCGGGTTTCAGACGCACTTAAAGTTTGGTGAGCAGCAGCGCGTATTCAGTATGATACCCGGTCTGGAAGAGGCCGAGTTTGTGCGCTTTGGGGTGATGCACAGGAATACGTTCATTGCCAGCCCCGGCTTGCTGAATGCAAGTTACGAGCTTAAAAAACGCCCCGGGCTTTTCTTTTCGGGGCAAATCACAGGCGTGGAAGGCTACGTGGAAAGCGCATCGAGCGGACTGCTTGCAGGCCTGTTTGCCGCAAGTGATATACTGGGGCAGCCACGCCCCGTTTTCAGCCGAAACACGGCGTGCGGCGCGCTCGCGGATTACGTCGCGAACTACCAAGGAGCGGATTTTCAGCCGATGAATGTCACATTCGGCATTATGAATACAATCGATTCGCGGACAAAAGGCAAGGAAAGAAAAAGGGAGATTTCGGAGCGGGCGCTGGAGGAAATACAGCGCATTGCACAAAGCCTTTAAGGCAAAGGAGTTAAGCCATGATGGAAGGAACAACGATCGTCGCAGTACGGCGTAACGGAAAATGCGCGGTGGCAGGTGACGGTCAGGTCACGTTTGGACAAAACACGATCATGAAGCACAACGCCAAAAAGGTGAGACGGCTATACGACGATAAGGTCGTTGTCGGCTTTGCGGGGTCTGTGGCAGACGCGTTTACGCTTTCCGAAAGGTTTGAAGCCAAGCTGGAGCAATACAGCGGCAGCTTGCAGCGCGCCGCGGTGGAGCTCGCGCAGGAATGGCGCGGCGACAAGATTTTACGCAAGCTGGAGGCCATGCTGATTGCGGCGGATAAGGATGAGCTGCTCGTGGTATCGGGAGGCGGCGAAGTCATTATGCCAGACGACGATATCGCGGCCATTGGCTCGGGCGGCAGCTATGCACTTGCGGCAGCCAAGGCGCTTAAGGAAAATACGGAGCTAAGCGCTATGGAGATTGCCGAAAAGGCGATCAGAATCGCCGGACAAATCTGCATATTCACCAACGACCATATCACGGTGGAGGAGGTATAGCCATGTCGCATCTGACACCCAAGGAAATCGTCGAAGCACTCGATAAATATATCATCGGACAGGATAAGGCCAAAAGAGCCGTCGCGATTGCGCTGCGCAACCGCTACAGACGGCAGCGTCTCGAACAGGAGATGCAGGATGAAATTACACCCAAGAATATCATCATGGTGGGGCCCACGGGCGTGGGCAAAACCGAAATCGCAAGACGGCTGGCAAAGCTCATGAACGCGCCGTTTGTCAAGGTGGAGGCCACCAAGTTCACCGAAGTCGGCTATGTGGGCCGCGATGTGGAATCCATGATCCGCGACCTCGTGGAGGCGTCCATCCGCATGGTCAAGCAGTCGCGCAGGGAATCCGTGATGGACAAAGCGCAGACCGCGGCAGAGGAACGGCTGGCTGATGTGCTGGCACCGATGCACAAGAGACCTGCGCCGTCACAGAACCCGTTTCAGGCGTTGCTGGGGCAGGGTCAAAACGTGCCGCAGGAGACGCCCGAGGAAAAACAGCGCCGCATGACGCGCCGCGAGGAAACGCTCGGGATGCTGCGCGCGGGCAGACTGGAAGACACCATGATTGAGATCGAAGTGGAAGACAACGCGTCCATCGGCATCGAAATCGCGGGTATGGGCAGCGATATCAACATCGGTGAGATGTTTTCGGGCATATTGCCCAAGAAAACCAAGAAGCGCCGCGTGACTGTGGCGGAAGCGCGCAAGATATTCACGCAGGAGGAAGCTGACAAGCTCATCGATATGGATGAGGTGATCAGTACCGCTGTGGAACGCGCAGAGCAGGACGGTATCATATTCTTAGACGAAATCGACAAAATTGCGGGCAAAAACATGGGTCAGGGCCCCGATGTATCGCGAGAAGGCGTGCAGAGAGATATTCTTCCCATCGTTGAAGGCTCCACAGTGGTCACCAAATACGGCCCCGTCAAAACAGACTACATGCTGTTTATCGCGGCGGGCGCTTTCCATGTGGCCAAAGTATCCGACCTGATCCCTGAGCTTCAGGGCCGCTTTCCCATCAAGGTGGAGCTGCAAAGCCTCACGCGCGACGATTTGAAACGCATTTTGACCCAGCCCAAGAACGCGCTGATTAAGCAATATACGGCGCTGCTGGAGGCGGACAACGTACGCCTTATTTTCAAGGACGACGCCATCGAGGAGATCGCGCGGTATGCCGTGATGGTCAACGAAACTGCTGAGAATATCGGCGCAAGGCGTCTGCATACGGTGATTGAGAATCTGCTGGAGGACATCTCGTATAACGCGGGCGGCAACCATCCGATGATTGATCTCGAGGTCGATGCGGCGTATGTCAAGGAGCATTTAAAAGAACAGATCAAAGACATCGATCTGCAAAAACATATATTGTAAGCACAAGCGCCGGTTCATCCGGCGCTTTTTGCTGAGTTCGTTAATGCACCGTTGCCTACATCGTGCCGTAGGGGCGGGTTTCAATGCCCGCCCGTTGCGCATGCTTTTCAAACAGTGATGCTTTTCGGTTGTCCGGTGCTATTTAGAATATGACCCAATGGCTTTGCGCATAATAATGCTATCCATTTTACGGAGCCTTTTCTTAAGGCTCAAGACAGGGGAGTGTTATTATGAAAGCGATTGTTATGGCGGGCGGCGAAGGTACGCGCTTGCGTCCGCTTACGTGCGGAACACCAAAGCCGATGGTGCCGCTGCTGGATCGCCCGATGCTCGATTATGCGATTGAGCATCTTTTGCGTTATGGCATCAGCGACATGGCGTTTACGCTGGGGTACCAGCCGTCGGTGATCACCAACTATTTTGAGGATCATCAGCCCAAGGACGCTTATATCGAATACTACATCGAGGATGTGCCGCTCGGCACCGCAGGCAGTGTCAAAAATGCTTCGGGGTTTGTGGACGGCACGTTTGTTATTCTCAGCGGTGATGCACTCACGGACATTGACTTAAAGCAGGCGGTGGATGCGCACAAGCGCAGCGGCGCCAAAGCCACCATTGTATTGAAAAAAATGGGAAATCCGTCGGGCTACGGCGTGGTGATAACGAACGCAGACGGGTTTGTGGAGCGCTTTGTGGAAAAGCCGGGCTGGGAGGATGTGTTTTCGGATACCATCAACACGGGGCTATATGTGCTGGAGCCCGACGTGCTGGAGCTTGTGCCGCAAGGGCAGTCGTTTGATTTCGCGAAGGATTTGTTTCCCTTAATGATGAGCAAGGGAATGCCCATATACGGCCACGTCGCGTCAGGCTACTGGTGTGATGTGGGCAATATCGAAAGCTACATCCGCGCCCACGAGGATATGCTCAGGGGCGCGGTATCGGTCAATATCAAGGGTCGCTGTGTCGGCGGCATCTGGGTGGGCACCGGCGTGACATTGAGCAGCTCGGCGCTGATTCAGTCGCCCGGATTCATCGGCGAAGGCGTGACCATTGGCGATGGCGCGAAGATCGGGCGGTATTCTTGCATCGGCTCTTATGCGCATGTGGGCGCTTTTTCGAATTTAAAGCGCAGTGTGTTGTACAGCGGCACCCGTGTGGGTCGTCATGCCAAATTGAGTGGCTGTGTGGTGGCATCGCGCAGCTCTGTGGGCGAACGTGCAAGCGTTTACGAAGGCGCGGTGGTGGGCGAAGGCTGCACGCTCGCGGGCGACAGCCGTATATCGCCGCGCGTACGCATATGGCCCGACAAGAACATCGGCTATGGCACGTCTGTGGGAGAAAATATCGTTTGGGGCCATGGTGAGCGCACAGGACTTATCGGTAAAACCGGCTTTGTGGGTGATGTGGGTGTAGACTTAACCCCACTTAAGCTGGCACGCATATTCGGCGCGATTGGCGAGTTTATGTCGGGCAAGAGCGTGGCGGTATGCGCGGACGGCAGTGTCATAAGCCATGCGGCACTCAAACAGGCCTCCGGTATTCTCACAATGAGCGGAGTGAATGTGTTTGCGTTGAGCGGTGTAACACGGCCCGTTTGCGCGTTGGTCGCCGATATCTTGCAAAACGGCCTGTGTCTGATGCTCCGTATCAGCAAACAGCATCTTTATGTGGATATATTTGAACCCGAGCTGTTTATGCTGTCCAAAAACGCGCGGCGCCAAATTGAAGCCCGGTATTTTATGCAGGGTGAAATGCTCGCATCAGCTGCATGCGGCAAGGAGACATGGGTGGGCGCAGCGGAAAGCCTATACACCAATACGGTCTTCCAGAAGATTGACTGGAGCACCATTAAGGCGTCAGGTATTCGGGTGCTCGTGGTCGGAGGGCGCGAGACGGATGCGTTTGCGGTACGCATGATGGAGACGTGCGGCATACGCGTCGCAGATGCAGGCGGCATGGATGCCCAAACCGCCATGCGCACTCATGGCGCGTCGTTTGGCGTGCGGTTTGCCAAAGACGGCATGGTGAGTGCGTTTTATCTGCCCAGCGGCCGCGTGATGGGGGCGGACGAATGGAAGGCGCTTTCCTATTATCTCGTTTTCAACAGTCTCAATAAGCCCGTGGTGAATCTGCCGAGCGGTGTGTCAAGAAGTGTGGTTGCCGCAGCGGATGTGCTCAATATTAGCTATGAGTTCACATCTGAAGAAGACGCGGCAATGGATTTATCTCCTGACCAGCGGCGTGTATTGTATGACGGCGTGTTCGGCATCTGCCGCTTTGCCGAGCACATGGCGCGCGGCGGCGTCACAGCTGATGAGGTGGCGGCGGTGATTGAACAGCCGCATATCAGAGTGAAGGCGATCAGCTGTGATTTCGACGACATCGGGCGCGTGATCGGCGGCATGTACGCGCGGGGCGGCGCTTACGCCAATGAAGGCTTAAGGCTGGATGTGCAGGGCGGCTCCGGCTATATCTGCCCGCACGCCACAAGACCGACGATCATCATTCGCACCGAGGGCGACAGCGAAGAATTTGCGGAGGAACTCTGTGAGACGTATGCGGACATAGTTCGCCGTATCGTCCGGCAGAGCAAGAAAGGCTGATCATCCGATTTTCTGAAGACACAGAATAAAGCCAAGGCATAGATAGACTCCGGTGTCTTGGCTTAATTAATTCCCTGATAATGAATTTTGTCACTTCTTTTTTACAGAAAAGATCAGTTTGCCTATATGAAACGAGAAAAGACGTTCATGAGTCGGAGTCACAATCGAATATTTGTTTTTGACGATGTGCCCCGTTCTAAACACGGATAACATAATGCCTATCAATGCTAAATTTACAATGGTTGCACCATGACCATATGAGATAAGTGGCAGAGATATAGGAACAATTATTGGAAAGCCTAGATTAGCCATCACATAGCCTAATACTTGCAGCGTAAATGTTATCATAACAGATACCGATACAAACAATGCCAGACCGCTTTTTTGCCTGAAACAAAGTAAAAAGCCTTTCATGATAAAGAATAGCAACAAGCCCATAATGATGATAAAAGAGATCCAGCCGATGTTGAAAATCAGGTATGTCAGTAGATAATCGGTACCATTGCCCATCCAAACTCCATTGGCTGTTGGCTCAGGGACAATAACTCCGTGCCCGATAAAGTTTGAGCCTGCAAAGAGCGCTTTTATTTGGCATGCAATATAACCAATGTCGCCTGAATAGGACGAAGGGTCAAACAAAGCCTGTATCCGCTCACATCGATAACTTCTTGAAATAAATACAACAAAAACTATCAACAAGACAATAGCAACAGGTATTAATACAATGAGATATCCATGCAGAACCTTTGTGTTGAACCATTTCATAGAAATTGCCAGGCATAAAATCACCAGCCCCGAAAAAGCAAAAAGCAACAAGCCCGACGTTGAGGGTATATAAATTGCCAGAACAGCCGGAAATATAAAGGAAAGCTCACAAAGAATAATTCCCCGGTAGCCTTTATTTTTTGTTGCATAAATGATTGCAGCAAATCCAAGCGGGAATAGCAACGCTAAATAATCATGAATATTTCCTCTGATCACCGGTATCGTAAGAAGCGCAGTAACGGATAAAACCAGTATAGCAAAATAAATCGTTTTTGGATATCTTCCAATTAAGGTGAAGTCTAAAAGATATGCAACTGTCATCAGTCCGAGTCCGATTATCACCGAAATGATCGTGGGCACCAGCCATTGTTCAGCACTGCTTATAAAGAATATACGGATCAGCAATCCGGTAAGTAAAAGTATAGCCGATAATACCAACATGGCCCATTGCGGTCTTGGGCGGTGTGTGCGGTCAAGCTGCGTCCCGACAATGACAGGGTCACCCATCTGCGTGATGGCTTTGTCGGTTGCGGCAGATTCATCTGTGCCGTCTGCCATATATGCGTCTTTTTGATCAATGAGATGGTTCTCGATTTCTTCCGAAACCACCGTATGCGCTTTTTTCCAGCGTATCTGAGTACAAACGGCTTTTGAATACTCATGAATCTTGTCAGATGGTGTCATAGCATTCACCTCCGCTCAGCACCTTTTGCACCGCTTTGGCATATGCCGTCCATTCCGATTGTTTGTCTGCCAGCATTTTTTTGCCTTTGCCAGTCAGATGATAATATTTTCTGACCCTCTCACTGTCAGCGTTATCGTCGTAGGAGCTTAAAATATCGCTTTGTTCCAATCCGTGAAGCAGCGGGTAAAGCGTACCGGCTTTTAGATCGAACGTGCTGTCGGATTTTCTTCTAAGCTCATCGATCATTTGATAACCGTACATGTCCTTTTCCTCAAGCAGCTTCAGTATCAGCATGGTCGTGCTGCCGGAAAGCAGCGCCTTGTCAATCGCCATAAAACACCTCCGATATATAGATAATCTATATATACTATATATCGACGATCTATATATGTCAAGAATAAATATCCTTAATATAAAAAATAATACCAATAATACCGTGCTTAGAATTATTTTATCATATAGCGACTGTAAGCTGCTCATAGGCATACTTTTTTAATCCAAACGTTAATTTTACGGCATGGTTTGAGCACAGCGATAATTGTGGTATAATAACCATGAAAAAGTGTGCCATGGCACGCCGCTTGCATAGAAAAAGGTAATGCTTTAATATAGAAAAGACGGACGAAAGAGAGGAAAGCCAATTTGGCAAAAAAACAACAACAGCATAATGTCAGGATTACCCCGCTCGGCGGCATCGGCGAGGTGGGTAAAAATCTGACTGTCATCGAATACGGTGACGAAATGATCGTGATCGACTGCGGCTTATGCTTTCCCCGGGAAGACATGCTGGGGGTCGACTATGTGATTCCCGATATCACTTATTTGAAGAAGAACAAGGAAAAGATCAAAGCGGTGCTGATTACGCACGGCCACGAGGATCATATCGGCGCCACGCCGTATCTGCTGCCCGTCATGGGCGCGCCGGTTTACGGTACGGATTTGACGCTCGCGCTGATTGAAACCAAGCTTGCGGAACACAAAGTTGACGGCGTGCCATTAAACGTGATAAAGCCGGGCGACAGCTTTTCGGCAGGGGAGTTCAAAATAGAGGCCATTCGTGTGACGCACAGCATCGATGCTGCGCTCGCCTTTGCGGTGCATACGCCGGAGGGCACCATCGTCGTTACGGGGGATTTCAAGGTGGACTATACACCTGTGGACGGCCGCGTAATGGATCTTGCAAAGTTTGCGCAGCTGGGCAACGACGGCGTACTCGCGCTCCTGTCCGACAGCACCAACGCGGAGAACCCGGGCTACACGATGTCGGAAAGCACCGTGGGCGATACATTCGAGAGCTATTTTAAAAAAGCGACGGGGCGTATCATTGTGGCCACGTTCGCGTCCAATATACACAGGCTACAGCAGGTGATCAGCGCGTCCAAACGCTATGGACGCAAGGTGTGCCTGACGGGTCGCAGCATGCTGAAAATCGCTAAGGTGGCCACGGAGCTTGGTTACCTCGAGCTCGATGAGGATATGCTGGTGGAGCCCGAAGAGCTCGAAAAGATGAAAAAGAACAAGATCGTCATATTGACGACGGGCAGCCAGGGCGAAACAATGTCCGGCCTCGTGCGTATGGCGGCGGGTGAGCATAAAAAGCTGTCTATGATACCCGGTGATCTTGTGATCATTTCATCCACGCCCATTCCGGGCAACGAGCGCTATGTGTCTGACGTTATTAACATGCTGTACCGTAAGGGCGCCGACGTCATCAACGAAGGTGTGGCGGATGTGCATGTATCGGGGCATGCGTGCGAGGAAGAGCTAAAGCTCATGATTTCGCTCACCAAGCCCAAGTACTTTATACCGATGCACGGCGAATACCGGCATCTGTACCGGCATGCGGCGCTGGCAGAAAATCAGGGCATTAAGCGCAGTCATATATTTATCCCCGAGATCGGCAAGGTAATTGAAGTCGGGCAGCGGTTTTCCCGCGCCACCGAAACGGTGCCCTCGGGCAGCGTGATCATCGACGGTCTTGGCGTCGGGGATGTTGGCAACGTGGTGCTCAGGGATCGCAAGCTGCTGTCGCAAGACGGCTTGTTCATCGTCGTCGTGACGATTTCAAGCGAAACGGGAGAACTCGTGTCTGGGCCGGAAATCATATCGCGCGGATTTGTATACATGCGTGAATCTACCGATCTGCTGGAAAGCGCCCGCAAGATCATTGTGGATGTGGTCACGGATTGCAGTGCCAACAGGGTGACGGAATGGACAACGATTAAGGGGCGTATCAAAAAGTCGCTGCGCAGCTATCTCTATGAAAGCACAAAGCGCAACCCAATGATATTGCCTATCATTATTGATATTTGATCAATATACTGTGCAAGGGGGTGATTTGTATGCTCGTGTACGACAAAGCACACGAACTTGCAAATGAAATTAAGAAAAATGCGGACTGTCAGGAATACGTCCGTCTAAAAGAGATCGTCATGGCAGATGAGAAGAACAAGTTGCTGCTGGCCGAATATAAGAAGCTTCAGCTGGAGGCGCAGGCGATGTATCTTTCGGGTAACGAGCCCAAAGAGGAATCACTAGAAAAGCTCAAGAAACTCGGTGAGCTGCTGGTGTTTAATCCGGATGTTACAGCGTATTTTGCTGCGGAGTATCGCCTTCAAACGATGATGGGCGATATTTATAAGATACTTGGTGAAGTATGCGACTTCGGTTTTGATCTTTTAACAGAGTAGGTAAACGAATGGCAAATAGCAAGGATAAAAACAAATGGATCGACGATTTGAATAACGAGACACGCGCGTTTTCACCCGTGTCAGGTGGCAACAGCCACGCAGACGGTGAGACGCGGGCGTTTTCACTCCAAGACAGTGCCAATGAACCACGCGAAAAGTGTGAGGAACGCGGTTCCTTAAAAGAGGTTCCGACAGGCGCGTTTATTTGGCGTATCGGCAGGCCGCTGCTGATACTGGCTGTGAGTGTTGCACTTGTCGTCTTTTTGGGTCTCACGGGTTATCACTATATCGAAGAAAGCTATGTGGCACCGGTAGCAGCAGACACAACACAGACCGTTCATTTGGAGATCAAGTCGGGTTCTTCACTCTCTTCTATTTCAACGTTACTCTATGAAGAAGGCATTATCCGCAATAAGTTTGCATTCCAGTTGTTTGCGGATCTTAACGACCTTGGCGGCAGC
>JAEWQS010000144.1 GCA_023399095.1 Bacillota bacterium | reverse complement strand
CTGCCGTCTGAAACCTGTCTGGAACCGGAAGCCACTTGCGTGGCAGCTGTATCGATTTCGGACAGCACATCGTTGAATGCCACAACGCTCTTGTTGATCGAATCTTTCAGTTTGGTGAAATCACCTTCGTATTCAGAAATGATATTGACTGTCATATCCCCGCGCGCGATATGCTCTAAGATATCCGCCACTTCATCAATATAGCGCCTCACTGTCTCACACGTTGTGTTGAGCGCATCTTTAATGAGCGCATAATCGCCCTTGAAATCGCCCCTGACACCCACATCGAGATTGCCGTCTGCAAGCGCTGAGAGCACTTCGGTCGATTCCTTGATCGGCGCAACCGTCGCGTCCAGCGTTGCGTTGATACCGTCAACGATCTCGCGGTATATGCCCTGATGCTTCTGCGCATCCGCGCGTATATTCAAATCACCTTCTTTGGCCGCACCAATGAGAATGGACGTGTCGCTTTCCAGCTCCTTGATTGATTTGGTGATCGTCCTGATGGCTTCGCGCATCTGACCGATTTCGTCTTTTCTCGGATACACCGACAGCGTGATGTGGGTATCACCCAGAGCAAGCCGCTTCACATGCTGCGTTAGTCTCTTGATCGGCCGGCTGAAGCCTCTGGCAATCAGAACACCAATCAGCACGGATAGAATCAACACAAGCCCCGCGGCGCCAACGGTGACATTCACGGCTGTTGATGATGTTTTTTTCGTTTGGGTATCCTGCTTGGTGGAGTTTTCGGTGATGACATATTTTAAGGTGTTTAGCGTACTTGACACCTTGCCTTCCGCCGTTTTCAACTCGCCAAAATTCATGATGTCATAGAATACTTCGTCTCTCTGACCATTTTTTATTTTCTCAATTGCATCCTTGAATAAAACGATATAGATATCAAACTCAGACTTCATCGTTTCATATTCGTCGATAGATTCTTTTGAAACCTTGCTCCCAAGCAGTGACAGCGTGGATGAATACGTCCTACTATCTGCTTCAAGCAGCGATATATAGGTATCCAAGTCATCTTCTTCGCCCATTAACGCCTGTCTCAAGTCGACGCAGCCTTTATTAAACAGATCGGATAGTGACGCTACTGACTGAACAGGCATCAACATGTTCGAATACATGCTATTCGCCGCATCGCTGATCGACAGCATATTCATGACAGCAAAGCCGCCCATCGCTGCAGCCAACACCGCAATAACAAGAAATCCGAGCAGCAGCTTGGGTGCAATTTTCATGTTGCCCAAGAAAGACGAATTGCGAATTTTGGGTTCCTTTCTTACAGGCTTTTTTTTCTTGGATTTTTGCCGTGTCTGACCATCCTGTTGCTCCTCCGCTTCAGTCGGTTCTGCGATGACTTCAAGATGATCGCCGTTGCCATTGCTTTCTTCAAGTTGCTTGTTTTTCTTAGGTTTCATGACTGGCAATTCCTCCGTATTTATTTAGTCGGTATATTTTTTTTGGTAACTCAAAAATACTAAATTCGTATTGGTGGGTATTATCTGCAATTATTAATAAACTTGATAGATAAAATAAAAACTGATTATTCAATTAAATGCGTAAAAATCTCATTTTTTTTAACTTTTCCAATCCTATTGCGGCACTTTGAACCTTTTATTGGTAGTATATTATCGATTTGCCACTGACGAGCTATCCTTATAGCCTATTTCTTATTTGATAAGTATGGGATATAATGGTTTATAGCGAAAGAGAGGCGGGCTTTTTATGAATGACTTAGAAATCTGTGATATGCACGATGATGATTTGGACAAATGTGTGCAAGTGATACACTCGGCGTTTGGAACCGTCGCCAAAGAATTCGGTCTGACCGAGACAAATAGCCCGACAAATGCGGCTTTTATGAAATCTGAGCGGTTGACATACGACAGGGATAAAGGCAATCTCATGTATGTCCTTAAGGAGCAGGGCAATATTGCAGGATTCATGCAGCTTGAGAAGAAAGAAGAAAACCGTTACGAATTAAAAAATATCTGCGTCGCCCCTGAATACCGTCATCGCGGCTTTGGCGAAGCGTTGCTCGATTTTGCAAAAGGTAAAGTCAAGGAATTAGGCGGCAACAAAATATCAATTGGCATCATTGAAGAGAACACCGTGTTAAAGCAGTGGTATTTAAACAATGGTTTCATCCATACAGGAACCAAGAAATTTGACCACTTGCCCTTTACGGTTGGTTTCATGGAGACCATTATAGAATGAACTAACATGCTCGATGATTATGCCTTTTTATCGTAGCATAGGTTACACATTGATTTTATTTCAAGGGGAATTCATGGATTCAAAAATACTTGCCGCAAAGCACATCTTCAAAGCATACAACGAAAAGTACGTTTTAGATGATATCAGCTTAACAGTAAGCAAAGGTGAAACAATAAGCAAAGGTGAAACAATTGCCCTCGTCGGTGAAAACGGCTGCGGCAAAAGCACGCTGATCCGCATTTTATCTGGGCTCACACAGCCCACCAAAGGCAGCGTTTATATTTCACCCAAAGCAAAGCTGGCGCTGATACCCGACAGATTCGATAAGATCAATATGACAATCCCGCGTTTCATGAGTCATATGCTCGCAATAGACGGAGAAAAAGATCCTTCAGCACTGGATGCTCTATACCATGATTTTTATCTTGAAAACATGCTGGATACGCCGATAAAGTTTCTCTCAAAAGGGACACTGCAAAAAGTGGCCGTGATTCAGGCGCTTGCAGTACAAAGAGACGTGATGTTTCTGGACGAGCCGCTGTCCGGTCAGGATGTGGCATCCCAATCTCATTTTGCCGAAGAACTCAAAAAGAGAAAATCAGCGGGCATGGCGATTGTGATGGCTTGCCACGAGCCGTTTTTGATTGAAGAACTGGCGGATCGCATTTATCAGATAAAGGACGGCAAGCTGATCGATGGTGCTGGTTACGTTTTTGACCGCGGCAATACCCGCTGCGTCTTTTTAATAGAGCCTGGTGGCACGAATCTCATCGACTTAATTAAAGCGAAAAGCGATGATATTTCTATCAGCAGTCTTAACAGATTATACAAAATTGAAACCAGCCAAGACAACGCAAAACAGCTGCTTGCTTTGTTTGTCGAAGAAAATGTGCGCATCGTGAAATATGAGGAGACGCAGAGCCTATGTTGAAAGCTGTGTACCGTTATGAAATGGATAAGCTGCTCAAAAGCAGCAAGCTGATCGTTCCGCTTTTGATTCTTGTCGCATATATCGGCATTGCGTATTCAATCGCGCCGTTGGAGATATTAAGCAGCTTCAGCATCTGCTCACTTGTTTTGTTCATGCTGATGATCAGCGTCGGCGTGATGCAGGACGATGTCAATGATTCGATGATTGAGCAGACGATTCTCGTCAAATTGCGCCGAAAAGAGCTATTCTATCTGGGCAAGGTTGCATTAATAGGAGTTGTGAGCATCGTATTTTCTCTTGTTTCGGTACTGCTGCCGCTTTTTATTCATGTATTCAGAGGCTCTATGCTGTTCAGCCGAGAGATCGTCATCTCTGATGTGTTGTCTAGTTTCGTGTTATTCTGGCTTTTTGGATTTTGCGGCGGAATGATCGGTATTTTTACCAATCATAGAATCATACCCAACAGAAAGACAGCGATTATGTTTTGTATCGCTTTTGGGCTACTCGCTATTATCAAGGGTGCGATCACAGAGCGGTTTGAGTTTCTGCAATATATCACATGGATACTGCCGCCTGTTCACGATCTCAGCGTGGCTTACTGTCAGAATACATATTTCCGGTTCAGTCAAACATGGATTTACTTTGTTTGGTTTACAGGTTACATCGGCATTGAGATACTTGCTTATGTGAAGATCATGCGCAAGAGAGGTTTTGAATAAACAAAGCCTCAGGCTGTCGATAAACCCTGTTTTGTCATTCCGAGCTCGTCGAGGAATCTCATGAAAAGCGCTTTGTAAAATGGGATTCCATTCCACTACGTAGTCAATCGCTGATGCTCAATCGGAATGACATAAGTGACTTTTTTGACACTCTGAGGCTTGAATAAACAAAGCCAGAAATTGAGTGTGTTCAATCCGGTAGAGCGCTCTGCGTGTCGCCCACTTTAGCAAAACAAATAACTACATTAACCATTGTGACACCACACATCGATTCCTTTTGATTATCTTGATAATTCGTCTTTTGATGTTTATTCCCGCCTGCCCTGCAAATACTAAGGAAGCGCTGATAGTTCGTCGTGCTACATTGACGGCTGATTTTGCGCTCTGCTGTGTCGCTAAAATCTTGAAATAGCGCTGCTATTTCTTCGTTTTTGCTCCTTGCAGAACACAAAATTTTCTCGCCAAATCAGCACAACTCATATAATCTGCGCATCCCAATTTTGAAATTTTTGCAGGAGGACACAGCATGATTCGTACTGACCTAGCAACAGAGGCTGCACAGGCCGCGGGAAATATACCCGGCGTGGAGGTATTAAACGACGAGGTGATGCCGGGCGTGAACCGCTCGCGCGTGACCATATTAAATGAAGAAGGCGAAAAGGCCATCGGTAAGAAAA
>JAEWQS010000142.1 GCA_023399095.1 Bacillota bacterium | reverse complement strand
GTCACGCTTTTAGAAAGCGATTTGAAGGAGTTTGGCGCGCATAGTTCAGACTGCGAAAGCGTTGTCGATTTCGCACGTGAAATTGAGGAAACGCAGGCAGCAGTGTTTTTCAGAGAGTTGCCGCATGGCGTTAAGATCAGTTTTCGCAGCAAAGGCGGCATTGATGTGGGCGCGGTAGCCGCGCTTTATGGCGGCGGCGGCCATGCCGGCGCTTCGGGATGCCAGGCAAGCGGCAAGCTTGATGATGTGAAAAAATCCATACTGGAAAAGCTCAAAGGACTGTTATAGATGAATGGTGTAATCAACTTCTTAAAGCCGCCCGGTATGTCATCAAACGGTGCGGTTGTTTTTTTAAGAGGACTTCTTGGTGTAAAAAAGACGGGGCATGCAGGTACGCTGGATCCGGGCGCTTGCGGCGTGCTTCCGATTTGCGTTGGCAAGGCCACGCGTATCTCTTCCTATATGATGGGAGGAAGCAAGGAATACATTGCCGAAGTGACATTTGGTAAAAGCACAGACACGGGTGATAGCTATGGCAGCGTGACGAATGTATCCGATGCGCCCCTTTTCGACGAAGAGGATGTTAAAACGGCACTTGAAGCGTTTTCCGGTCTTATGACCCAGCAAACGCCTGCATACAGCGCCGTGAAACATGAAGGCAGAAAGCTGTACGAACTCGCAAGGCGCGGCATAGAAGTAGATCCCAAGCATCGCGAGATCGTAATCCATGAGGCGGAGTATTTGAGACAAACGCGCGCAGATGCGCATTTGCTTCGAATTGTGTGCGGAAAAGGTACGTATATCAGGCAGCTTTGCGAGGATATCGGACAAAGCCTTGGGCTTCCGGCCTACATGTCGTTTCTGGTTCGCACAAAATGTGCCGGACTCAATATCATGGAAGCCATTACGGCGGATGAGCTTAAAGAAATGCGGGAACACATTCAAGACGTGCTGCTGCCTATAGACGGTTTTTTAAGCATTCTGCCAAGTATTCATGCTGATAATCAGTATTATCCGGCGTTAATCAACGGCAATAATGTGAATGATCCGGGCGAAGACATCGATAAAGCGTGTATATACATGCAGGGGCGATTGTTGGGTATAGGACAGCGCATCAGCGGTCAGCTAAAAATTTCAACTTTACTGGTGGAAAGATAGATGAAAGTGATCAATCTTGCGCAGGCAAAACAAATTCAATTTGAGAACGTGGCGCTTGCTCTGGGAACATTTGACGGACTGCATATCGGACATATGGCGCTTATTGATGCCATTAAAACAGCGGGCAATCAGAGTGCGGTTTTTACGTTTGATTCTATTCCTGCCGATTACTTTTATGGTGAGCACCGCCCGATGAGACTGATGACGCTGGAAGAAAAGATAACTGCGTTTGAACAAACGGGTATTGATTTTCTTTGCCTTACACATTTTGATAAGAAGCTTGCAGGAATCGATAAGGACAGGTTTGCAGCTATGTTGCATGATACTTTCAAGCCTGCCGCATTGATTGCAGGATACAATTACACATACGGCCGCGACGCAAAAGGCGATGCGGATACACTGCAAAAGGCAGGGGAGCGATATGGTTTTGAGGTACAAGTGATAGAGCCTGTCATATCTGAGGGAGAACCTGTTAGTGCCACGCGTATCCGTGAATGCATTGAAGCGGGCAATGTGGAACGCGCTGCTAAACTGCTGGGATACAGCTATACGCTTACCGGCAAGGTGGGCAGCGGACGGCGCATTGGCACAAATAAGCTTGGGTTTCCAACAGCCAACCTCATTGCGCCACCTGAGAAGATCATACCGTTAAGAGGCGTCTACGGCGTTTCCGTGAATGCGCAAGGCTGCGAGTACAAGGGCGTATGCAACATCGGCGTGAATCCCACCGTATCAAACGGTGTACGCGAAACAATCGAGACGCATATCATCGGAATGTCCGACTATCTTTACGGGAAAACCATTACGATTCGGTTTGAAAAGCACATTCGCGGCGAAAAGAAATTTGGCAGCATCGAAGAACTCAAAGCGCAGATACAGCGTGATATTGAGAGCATTTAAGAGAAGTCATATTGAGCCTCTCTTTCTATTTTCAACGAAGAATCACTCAATACCCAAAATCGCCGTCTATGATCACCACATGCATCTCCTTGCCTCGTGTCGGGCGCTGAAGACGCATGGTGACATTGCACATGCGCTGATCGCTGTCGCAATCAGTGCAGCGGTTTTCTGTGGCACATGGCGTGGAGACGCCAAGACGCCGTGCGTTTTGCGGGCAAGCCACTTTTTTAATACGCGCTACCGCTGTATGAGGATTTGCTGTCAGTTTGTTTTTTCCGGTTACGAAAATCACCTTCTGCGGGCCGTATATCATGGCCGCCACACGGTTGCCAGCTCCGTCAATATTGATCAGATCGCCATCGAGCGTCAATGCGTTAGTCGATGTCAGATAAACATCCGCCGTCATGGCTTTTTGCCTGACTTCGCTGTTGTTTTGACCAAAACGTTTGGCCAGCTCTCCTGAATAGGTGGTATTGCCGCGATTTACCAGTGCGTCCACAATACCTGTTTCAAAGAGTGTCATGCTGCCGCCCATGCCCACGGTATCGTTTTTGCCGACCGTCGAAAGCACATATGAAACCGCTTCATCAGCGTCTTTTGCGTATACGGCTTTGAAGCCTTTTAGGTTCAACGCTTCAATTGTTTTTTCTATTTCGCTCATAGTGACCTCCTATATATTGATATTATCTTAGCATGTCATTATTCATTAGCCAATATTGTGGATTGCAATTCTTAGCGCTTTTATATAATATAGTTGCGAGATTAAAACGGAGGAAATGCTTTATATGGCATCTGGCATGGACAAATTCAGAAACTTCTGCATCATTGCGCATATCGACCACGGCAAATCGACGCTGGCCGACAGGCTCATTGAAGTCACTAATACGATATCTAAGCGCGATATGCACGCGCAGATTCTTGATACAATGGAGATCGAACAGGAACGCGGTATCACCATCAAGTCACAGGCTGTCCGCATGTTCTATACGCTGGACGGTGTGGAATTTACGCTCAATCTGATTGATACGCCCGGACATGTGGATTTCACATATGAGGTCTCGCGCAGCATGGCGGCATGTGAAGGCGCGATACTCGTGGTGGATGCCAGCCAAGGCATAGAAGCTCAAACGCTTGCAAACGTTTACCTCGCCATGGACAACGGGCTGGAAATTCTGCCTGTCATCAATAAAATCGATCTTCCGTCCGCGCGGGTGGACGAGGTCTGCAAGGAAATTGAAGATGTGCTGGGTCTGGACACGTCGTATGCGCCGCGCATCAGCGCCAAGGAAGGCGTCGGCATCGACGACGTGCTTAAAGCCATAATTCAGTATCTGCCTGCGCCGACGGGTGATGCGGATGCGCCGCTGCAGGCGCTGATATTTGATTCGTATTACGACAACTATAAAGGCGCCATCAGCTATGTGCGCGTGAAGCAGGGCAGGGTGAATGAGGGCGACAGAATCCTTTTCATGGCCGCGGATAAGCGTTTCGAGGTGACAGAGACCGGCGTTTTCCTGCCGACTCCGCTCAAAACAGCATCACTATCGGCAGGCGAGGTGGGCTATATTGCAGCCAGCGTAAAAAATGTGTCAGATACGCGTGTGGGTGATACCATCACGAATGCGAAGGACGGCGCGGCTGAGCCGCTTCCCGGTTACAAGGAAGTGACTCCCATGGTGTTCTGCGGCATATACCCGGCAGACGGCGCGGACTATGAGGATTTAAAAGACGCGCTGGCAAAGCTCGCGCTTAACGACGCATCGTTGATATACGAGCCCGAAACATCTGTGGCGCTGGGCTTTGGCTTTCGCTGTGGTTTCTTGGGGCTTTTGCACATGGAGATCATTCAGGAGCGGTTGGAGCGTGAGTTTGACCTGAATCTTGTGACTACAGCGCCCAGTGTTAGCTATCATGTGATGACAGTGAAGGGCGAGCTGCTTGTTGTGGAAAATCCGACAAATCTGCCGCCGCCGACGTCTATCGATTATATGGAAGAACCGATTGCCGAGGCCACAATTATGACACCCGATGAATATGTGGGCGCGGTGATGGATATCTGCCAGGAAAAGCGCGGTGTGTTTAAGAACATGGAATACCTTGAGGAGACGCGCGTACTGATTCATTACGAACTGCCGCTTAATGAGATCATATACGACTTTTTCGATATACTAAAGTCGCGTACACGCGGCTATGCTTCGCTCGACTATGAGCTCAAAGGCTATAAGAAGAGCGATCTTGTGCGTCTGGATATGCTGCTCAACGGTGATCCGTGCGACGCGCTGTCCATTATCGTCCACCGAGACAAGGCCTATGCCCGGGGACGCATTATTGCAGAAAAATTGAAAGATGCCATTCCACGTCAGATGTTTGAGATTCCTATTCAGGCTGCCATAGGCGGCAAGATTATCGCCCGCGAAACGGTGAAAGCGATGCGCAAGGACGTGCTGGCCAAATGCTACGGCGGTGATATTACACGAAAGAAGAAGCTGCTGGAAAAGCAGAAAGAGGGCAAAAAGCGTATGCGGCAGGTGGGCAGCGTGGAAGTGCCATCCGAAGCGTTCATGTCCGTGCTGAAAATGGACTGATGGAAGCGCTTGGTCTTTATATTCACATTCCGTTTTGTCTGCGCAAATGTGCCTACTGCAATTTTGTCTCCTATCCGAGAAGATGTGACGATATAGACCGCTATATCGATGCGCTGATCGGTGAGGCGCGGCTCTATGAAGAGCTGCTTCAACGCCATAAGATTGATTCTGTATTTATCGGCGGCGGGACGCCATCGCTGCTAACTCCCAAACAAATGGAAAAGCTTATCGCATCTCTGCAATCCATAAGCACATGGGAGAACGCGGAGATTACGATGGAAGCAAATCCAGAGACGCTGAACAAAGAGAAGCTTTCGGCTTATTCCGAACTGGGTGTCAATCGGTTGAGCATCGGTTTGCAAACGTACGACAACACCATTCTTCACGACATTGGACGCGGTCACTCTTGGGAAACGTTTCTGCGCGCATATGATGCGGCTTCGCATTGCTTTACTAATATCAACGTTGACATCATGTTTGGTTTGCCCATGCAGACATTGAAGAGCTTTGCTGAGACATTAAGTCAGCTTATGTTGCTTTCGCCAACGCATATTTCAGCATACGCACTCAAGCTGGAGAAGGGCACACCGCTCTATAAACGCTACGAGGGAGTGGACGAAGACACTGATAGAGAAATGTATCATCTTGCGGCAAATGTGCTCAACGATGAGGGATATACGCATTATGAGACCTCCAACTTTGCCAAATCCGGCTTTGAATGCCGTCACAATTTAAAATATTGGACGGGTGAAGAGTATCTGGGGCTAGGCGTGGCGGCACACTCATACTTGAAAGAGGGTGGTGGGCACCGCTTTGGAAACGTAACTGCGTTCGATGATTATTTTCGATGTATAAATGAGCGCAAGTGCCCAATATGCGAGGATGATTGGCTGACCCAAAACGATCAGATAATCGAATACTTTATGCTGCGGCTGAGACTCATAGATGGTATCGAATTTGAAGATTACCGTCGCCGCTTTAGCGACGATCTTATAAACGATTTTGCAGATGCCATTGAATTTGCGAAAAACGCCGGACTCATTTTAGCGGATAAGAAAGGAATTTATCCAACGTTAAAGGGGTTTGATCTACAAAACACTCTGATTGGCGAATTTATAAAAAAACTATGAACATGAAATCGGGCACTTGACTTTACAGACAATAAGTGCTATTTTTATACCATGAAATTAGCACTCAACCTTAATGAGTGCTAACAAGAAGCGTTTCTGGTTGAAAGGAGGAAGATCAATGGATTTAAGTGAAAGAAAAATTGGCATTTTAAAAGCAGTCATCGATGATTATATCATGACCGGTCTTCCGATAGGATCGAGAACGCTTTCCAAGAAAAGTGGTTTTGAATTGAGCTCAGCCACAATCAGAAATGAAATGGCGGACCTTGAGGAGCTTGGCTTTTTGGAACAGCCGCATACATCCGCCGGACGTATTCCTTCACAAAAAGCTTATCGTTTTTATGTGGACCGGCTTATGAAGGTTGTCAAGCTGAATACGACTGAAGCAGAACGGATTAAAGGTTATTTTCAAGATAGAATGAGCGAAGTTGGGCAGGTGATGGAAAAGGCGGCAAAGGTGCTTTCTGACACCACTCACCACATATCGATGGTGCTTCGGCCGCAGCTCAAAAAATCCATCATCAAACGCATACAGATCGTCAAGATCACAGAGAGAAAAGCAATACTGCTTGTGGTCACAGACGCAGGCCTTGTCACAGATTCGGTGATCGTTGTGCCGGAAGGCATAACGCCGGATTATCTGGAAATGATATCAAACATGCTGACAGAAAAACTGGAAGCAAAGACGCTGGAACAAGCCGAAAATGACCTTAGGGGCTTTATGTGTGAGACCATTAAGGATGGAAGCGATTTTGTCACAGATGTCATCAACGCAATTGAAAACAGCGTGGAGCCATATGGTGAAAAGGGCATTGTGCTTGGAGGGACGCAAAACATCATTGATTACCCTGATTATATGAGCATTGAAAAGGCCAAAAACTTTATCTCTGTCCTTGATACCAAAGAAATGCTTTATGAGATGATGAAGAAGGCCACACAGCTAGAGTTTTCTGTGACAATCGGGCATGAAAACAACCTCAAAGAGCTATTCGATATGAGTGTTGTCACCGCGACATATAAAATAGGCGGCAAATCACTTGGGTCTTTCGGTGTAATCGGCCCGACGCGTATGGACTACTCAAAGGTGATATCCATTCTTGGTTATGTCAGTCACAGCTTAGACAGCATACTTTCGAGTTTTATAGAATCACAAGATTAAGGGGGGAGCGCAACGAATGAGCGACAACGAGAAAGAGAAAGTCACAAACGACGAAATGGAAAATGATGTGTCGGAACAGGCAGATGTAACTCCAATTCAAGAAAAAAGCAAAAAGAGTGCCAAGGCCGATAAGAAACTGGCGGAAGCATTGGGCGAGGCAATTGCTGAGCGGGACGACTTTAAAGACAAATATCAGCGGACGTTCAGTGAGTTCAATAATTATAAAAAACGCATGGCGACAACGCGCGCGGATGCATTTAAAGACGGACAATGCGATGCCATTTCAAGGATATTGCCGGTGCTCGATAACTTTGAAAGAGCGCTTGAGCACATTGAAGGCGGCGAAGACAGCGCATTGGCTCAGGGCTTTGCGATGGTCTATAAACAGCTGACCGCTGCCATTGAGCAGATGGGCATCAATGAATTGGGTGCCCCGGGAGATATGTTTGATCCGAACTACCATCAGGCTATTCAGATGGTGGATCCAAAAGAAGGCGATCCATCCGGCACCATTGCGGGCGTGGCACAGAAGGGTTATAAAATGGATGACCGTGTGATAAGGCATTGCATGGTCATGGTTAACAAGTAATATATATTTTTTATACAAGGAGGGAAACAGGATATGGGTAAAATTATAGGAATCGACTTAGGTACGACAAACTCATGCGTGGCTGTCATGGAAGGCGGCGAGCCGACCGTTATCGTCAATGTGGAAGGCAGCAGGACAACACCGTCTGTTGTGGCGTTTTCCAATACGGGTGAAAGATTGGTTGGCAAGGTGGCAAAAAATCAGGCGATTACCAATCCGGACAGAACTATCAGCTCGATAAAGAGAGATATGGGTACGGACAGAAAGGTCGATATAGACGGAAAGAGCTATTCGCCACAGGAAATCAGCGCAATGATTTTGCAGAAGCTCAAAAGCGATGCGGAAGCTTATCTTGGTGAAACGGTCTCAGATGCTGTTATCACAGTCCCGGCTTACTTCACGGACAGCCAGCGTCAGGCGACAAAGGATGCCGGCAAAATAGCGGGGCTTAATGTTCAGCGTATTATCAACGAACCGACGGCTGCTTCGCTTGCATATGGCGTTGATAAGGAGCAGGAACAAAAGATACTCGTATTCGATCTTGGCGGCGGTACATTTGACGTATCCATACTCGAGATTGGCGACGGCGTCTTTGAGGTGCTTGCGACAAACGGCAACAACCGCTTGGGCGGCGACGACTTTGACCAAAAGGTCATGGACTATATTGTGACCGAATTTAAGAAAACACAGGGCGTTGACGTGTCTAAAGACAAAATGGCGATGCAGCGTATCAAGGAAGCTGCTGAGAAAGCCAAGGTGGAGCTTTCGGGCGTGCTTCAGGCGAACATTAATCTGCCGTTTATCACAGCGGATGCAACAGGTCCTAAGCATCTTGACATAACAATTTCCCGCGCCAAGTTCAACGAACTGACGGCTGATCTCGTGGAGCAAACGGCTGTCCCGACACGCAAGGCACTTCAAGATGCGGGTATATCCGCATCGGATCTCGCCAAGGTCATCCTCGTCGGCGGTTCCTCACGTATACCGGCGGTGCAGGATAAGGTAAAAGAAATCACGGGCAAAGACCCTTATAAGGGTATCAATCCGGATGAGTGTGTCGCAGTTGGTGCGGCTCTTCAAGCAGGCGTTATCGGCGGAGAAGTCAACGATATCGTGCTGCTCGACGTCACACCACTGTCTCTTGGTATTGAAACGCTGGGCGGCGTGTCCACAAGGCTGATCGATAGAAATACGACAATCCCGACAAAAAAGAGTCAGGTATTCTCCACAGCCGCAGATGGGCAGACAAGCGTGGAAATCCACGTGCTTCAGGGCGAAAGAGAGATGGCTGCGCATAACAAGACGCTGGGCCGTTTCAACCTGACGGGCATTCCGCCGGCACCCAGAGGCGTTCCGCAGATCGAAGTGACGTTCGATATCGATGCCAACGGCATCGTGCACGTATCTGCGAAGGATTTGGGAACAGGCAACGAGCAGAAGGTGACGATTACGGCCTCAACGAATATGTCTAAGGACGATATTGATAAAGCGGTGAAGGATGCCGAGCAGTTTGCGGAGGCCGATAAAAAGGAAAAAGAGAAGGTTGAAATCAGAAACAACGCCGACAACCTTGTATTCCAGACGGAAAAGACGATTAAAGATTTGGGTGACAAGGTGAGCAGCGAAGACAAGGGCGCAATCGAAGCGGAAATTGCTACCGTCAAGAGTGCGCTTGCAGGCACAGATACTGACGCGATCAAGGCAGCGACAGAGAAACTCTCACAGGTGTCGTACGACGTGTTCGGCAAGGTTTATCAGCAAGCCAACGCACAGGCTGGTGCAGCCGGTGCGCAGGGCGGCCCCCAAGACGGTGCCCAGCAGGCTCCGACGGATGACAATGTTGTCGACGCGGATTACGAAGTCGTTGACGATGAGAAAAAAGATAAATAAAATCATATACATATGATATAGCCGTTAAAGCCAGAGCGTATTAAAAACGCTTTGGCTTTTCGGGTGTCTATTACTTTAATTTAGGCGGTGCTTAATTTTGGCGGATAAAAGAGACTACTATGAGATCCTGGGCGTTAATAAAAGCGCCACGGGCGATGAGATAAAAAAAGCATACAGAAAGATGGCTAAGCAATACCATCCGGATGTGAACACAGACAAAGATTCTGCAGCCGAGAAATTTAAAGAAGCCAGCGAAGCATACAGCGTACTCAGCGATGAGCAAAAGCGCACGAAATATGACACGTATGGTCACGCGGCTTTTGACCAAAATGGCGGCGCAGGCGGCTTTGGCGGTTTTGAAGATTTCATGGGCGGCTTTGGCGATATATTTGATTCATTTTTCGGCGGCGGTGGCAGGTCTGCACGCCGTAACGGACCCATACGCGGTTCAGATCTGCGTATTGAGCTTCGCATCACGTTTGAAGAAGCCGCTTTTGGCGTGAGCAAAGAGGTTCGGCTAAACAAAGACGAGACGTGTTCTGAATGCGGCGGTACCGGAGCAAGAAAAGGCACGTCACCTCAGAACTGCTCGTCATGCGGCGGCACAGGACAAATAAGACAGCAGAGAAACACAGCTTTTGGAAGCTTTGTTAATGTGGTCGATTGCCCCGATTGCGGCGGACGCGGCAGCATTATCAAGGAGCCCTGCACAGAATGCGGTGGTCGCGGCATACTCACCAAGCTCAAAACGATCAATGTGGACATACCGGCAGGTATCGATAACGGCCAGATACTGACGATGCGCGGCGCGGGCGCAGCGGGGCAGCGTGGCGGCCCTGCGGGCGACCTCCAAATCTATATTTACGTGCAACCTCACAAAATGTTTACCCGTGAGGGCTACGACCTCTACTTTGATCTGCCTGTATCGTTTGTAGACGCGGCGTTGGGGGCAGAGTTGACGATACCGACACTGGATGGCAAGGCCAAGCTCAAAATGGGCGAAGGCACTCAGACGGGAACGGTGTTCCGTCTTAAAGATAAAGGAATCACACATCTTCATTCATCACGAAAAGGCAGTCTTTTTGTAAAGGTTACTGTGGAGGTTCCAAAGAAACTGAACGAGAAGCAAAAAACATTACTTCGAGAGTTTGATAAACTGTCTCACAAGCACAAAAGTTTTTTTGAAAGAGTTAAGGGAGAATGAACTGGAAACAAATCTGTATTCAAACAAATGAGGACGCTGCCGATATTGTGTCGTCCGTTATGATGGATGCCGGGGCCACCGGCGTGGAAATGGAAGGCGGCAGCGTTCCGATTGCGGAGCGTGATGAATATATCGCCCAGCCTGTTAATAGCAGCGGCGATGTGACTGTTAAAGCTTACTATGGCGAAGATGGATTCAAGGATACGCTGACTTTCCTTAAAAACCGCCTCAATGAACTTAAAATGACACAGAACATGGGTTCATTATCCGTTATTGTCAATACAGTCGTGGACACCGACTGGAACGAAAATTTTAAGAAGCATTTTAAAGCCTTCCGTGCCGCAGGCTGTTTTGTTGTCAAACCAACGTGGCAGGACTATCTCAGCCAAAACGACGATATCATCATAGAAATTGATCCCGGAATGGCTTTTGGTTCGGGCGCACACGAAACAACGCGTATGTGTCTTGAGTTGCTGCAAAAGTATATGCCCAAACATGCAGCCATCCTCGATGTGGGGTGCGGTTCGGGCATACTCGGCATTGGCGCGGCGAAGCTTGGTGCAAAAAGCGTACTAGCGCTGGATAATGACAGTGTGAGTGTGAGCGTGGCAAGAGCAAACGCGCAATCAAACGGGGCGTCAGTGATGGAAGTACGCCAGTCTGATCTGCTGCAAAATGCAGATGAAGGAAAGTATGATGTTATAATCGCCAACATTATTGCGGATATTTTGATACGGCTGAACCAAAACGCCGGAGACTATTTAAGCGATAACGGCGTTTATATTATGTCGGGGATCATTGATGATCGAGAAGATGATGTGAAACGTTCTCTCGAGCAGTATGGATTTGTTGTCATCGAAACGATAAGCATGGCGGATTGGCGGGCATTTGCCGCGAGGAAACGCTGATGCATAGATTCTACACTGAGCCTGAAAATGCCGGAGAAGTAAGACTTAAGATTACCGGAGATGAGGCCAAGCACATCAAAAATGTGCTGCGCATGCAGCCGGGTGATACCTTCATCGCCTTTGATGGGACAGGCTTTGACTATACTTGTCGTATTGACGACATTGGGGCGGAAACCCATGCGCAAGTGATCATGAAAAGTCGCAATGAAACGGAGCCTGGCATTAAAGTTACACTTTATCAGGCTTATCCAAAGTCGGCGAAGATGGAGGAGATCGTTCAAAAGGCTGTTGAGCTTGGTGCTTATGGTATTGTCCCATTTATATCTCAGCGGTGTGTCAAACGCCCCGAGGATTCGTCAAGGCTGAGGCGCGTCGCGCTGGCTGCTGTCAAGCAGTGCGGCAGAGGTATATTGCCAAATGTCGAAGATGTTTTGCGTTTCGATGATGCCGTAGAATTAATGAAAAAGCATGATAAACTTATCGTCTGCTGGGAAGAAGAACGGGAGACATCGCTAAAAAGCGCTCTTGAAGGCGAGGCATTGGATATCGGCGTTGTGATCGGGCCCGAGGGCGGCTTTGAAGCAGTGGAAGTGGAGCGGATGCGTGAAGTCGGAGGGGTTTCAGTCACTCTCGGCCCGCGCATCATGCGTACGGAGACGGCAGGCATTGCGGTGCTGGCTGCCGTTTTTTATGATAAGGGGCAAATGCAGCTGTGAAAAAAGTGGCTTTTTATACATTGGGCTGCAAGGTCAACACATACGACTCGTCATATATGCAATCGATCTTCGAGCAGAACGGTTACGAGACTGTTGATTTTGAACAGCAAGCGGATATCGTGGTGATTAACACCTGCACTGTGACGGCTGTTGCTGATAAAAAATCCCGTGCGGCAATACGCCGCGCCGCCAAAACCGGCCATGTGATCGTTGTCGGGTGTCTGGCACAGCGCGCCGCCAGCGAACTGCTGGAGATGGAAGGCGTCAGCGCGGTGATCGGCACAGACGAGCGGGGACGCATCGTAGAAGTGGCTGAGAAGCTTTTGAATGGTGATGATGCGGTTAATCTTACGCATGACCTTAAAGGCTGCGGCTATGAGCCCATGAAAGTGTCTTCGTCAGGTGAGCGAACGCGCGGCGTACTGAAGATTCAGGAGGGCTGTGATTGTTTTTGCAGCTATTGCATCATTCCCTATGTGCGAGGGCGCTCGCGCAGCCGTGGGTTTGATGATATACTGTCTGAAGCAGACGCGATGGCGAAAACCGGCATAAAAGAAATTGTTCTTACAGGCATTCACATCGCGTCATACCACGACGGCGAAAGACGGCTTGGAGAGCTGATACAAGCTTTTGATGATTGCGGTGTTCGCATGCGTCTTGGCTCAATCGAGCCGGGCGTGCTGGGCGAAGATTTTATTAAGAAAGCGGCATATGCTAAAAATTTCTGCCCTCATTTTCATCTTTCACTGCAAAGCGGTTCCGCTTCTGTGCTGAAACGCATGAACAGGCCGTATACGCCCGATGAATATATGAGCTTTGTATCGCTGCTTCGTCGCTATTTTGAACAGCCTGCCATCACGACGGATATCATTGCGGGTTTCCCTGCGGAAACGGAAGATGAGCACAAAGAAACGCTGGTATTCGTGGAAAAGGTGGCATTCTCACGCATTCATGTGTTCCCGTTCTCTGCCAGAGAAGGGACACGCGCTTTTTCCATGACACCGCGAGTCCCCAAGGCAGTGGCCAAGCAGCGCGCGACAGAATTGATACGGCTCGGCGAGTCGCTCGAGGATAGCTATATAAAAAGCATGATCGGGAGCAACGCACAGGTGCTGTTTGAAGAGCCATCAGAAGTCTTTGAAGGCTGTCTGGAAGGGTATTCGGAGCGCTATATACGTGTGGCGGCACAATCAAATCGAAACGAACTCAAGACGGTTAAGCTCATCGAGCAAAGGCAAAAGACTGTTTTGGGTATTTAAGGAGGTTTTTATGTACGACTGCTTGTTTTGCAAAATCGTTGCGGGGGAGATTCCATCTTCCAAGGTCTATGAGGATGATAAGGTACTCGCTTTTCATGATATTGATAAAAAGGCGCCTGTCCATGTTTTGATAATTCCAAAGAAGCACATCGATTCTTTGGCGGCGCTCGAA
>JAEWQS010000102.1 GCA_023399095.1 Bacillota bacterium | reverse complement strand
ATAATCCACTTGAGGCATATTTCTCTCCTTGCGACTTGTTATGTGGTGTAACTTTAGTCTACAAGGTTTTGAAGATTTATGCCTCTTCTTTTTTTCCTTACCCCAATGTATAGTATAGAACCGGTTTCTCTCACATTGAGGAGCCGGCTTTTTCTAATGAACATTTTCTATGGCAATGCGCACAGCCTGTTTGATTTCCTGATAACTCGTGCAGCGGCATAAATTGGACTGAAGCCATAATTCTATTGTGAAGTCATCGGGATTCGGATGGTGCAGCAGCAACGAATGGCACACCATGATAAAGCCCGGCGTACAAAAGCCGCATTGATAAGCCTGAAAATTTGCAAACGCGATCTGTATCGGTGTATTTGTCAGCCCCTCAATCGTGGTGATGCTATGGCCGATGGCCTCTACAGCCAGCATCAGACAGGATTTAATCGGCCAACCGTCCACCAATACCGTACAGGAACCGCAATCACCGTTTTCGCAGCCGATTTTCGTTCCCGTCAGGCCAAGCTGTCTGCGCAGCACATTAACCAGTATATCGGCCGGACGTATCGCCACCTCATAGACACGGTTGTTCACGGTCAAAGAAATAATGCTTTTTCCCGACAGCTTAAGCATGGCCGTTCCCTCCGCTCTTTTTTGATTCGATGATAATTTTCTCCACTGTCTTTTTAAATATGAAAAGTCGATAATTTGCCGATCCTTCCAAGTCATTAAGAACGGGAGCGGGTATCTGCGCGGCAAGCTGCTCCGAAATATCCGCGGCTGACTGGCTGCCTTTCACCCTTGTATCGTTGAAGCGAAAAAGGTATTCGCAAAGGCCGCTGACGGCGAGACGAAGATCTCCGTCTTGATAAAGCGCGCATAACGATACCAAAGGATAGCCGATTTTCTCTGTTTTGGATTTCTTGATATGAAAATATGGCAGATTCGTGATTTGATTATCAACACTCACTTTCACGATCAGCTCACCGTGAGCAAGCTTTTTGCCGTTTGAAAGCACATCAGCGATGGGAACGCTTTTTGAACCTATGGGGCCAAAAATTTCAATTGTGCTGTCTGACAGCAGCAGCGGCAGCAATGTTTCGTGATAGATGATTGTTCCGGCAAGGTTGCCGCCCAGCGTGAGTTTGCATTGTATGGTATGGTCTGCGACTCGGCTGGCTGCAAGGCTCAGCAATGGAAAAAGATCAGCCTCCTGAATGGCGCTCAGCGTCGATGCGGCTCCGAAAATGAGCTTTGATCCGTCCGTACCGATACCGCTGCAATCGGGTATATTTTTTATATCGATAACAGCATCCGGTCTTAAATTAAACACGCGGCTCATACTGATAATCTCAGTGCCGCCGCTATAGTAAAACGGTTTTTTCCCCTGGTCTTGAACAAAGGTATATATGTCCATTGCTTCCTGCAAAGTATCGGGCAGGTAATATTCAAAATCGTAAGCAAGCATTAATTGTTTCCTCCATTCTCCACTGCGTTCCATAGGCTTTCAAACGTAATGGGGAGTGTATCCAGCTGTACATTTGCTGCTTTGCTCAATGCGTTGGCCAAAGCGGGTGGCATACCCAGAATGCCATGCTCTCCGATCCCGCGTGCGCCAAACGGCCCACTGAGATTTGGTGTCTCGATGAATTCGGCAATATAAATAGGATTTTGTCCATAATGCATGATCTTGTATGTACGAAAGCTGGTATCTTTGAGCTCACCACTTTGGGCATATTGGTTGGCCTCACGTGTGGCAATGCCAAGGCCCATGTTCATGGCACCAATAATCTGTCCCACAGCACATTCCGGTTCCAGCACTTTGCCTGCGTCTACGACTGTGACAGCTCTGACAACCCGATAAGTGTGCTCGATTCGGTCATATTCAACCTCCACAGCTTGCGAGCCGACCGTCCAGTATGGCCCCGGCTGTCCTTTGCCGGTCTCCTTGTCGAGTTTGGAAAGATGCTTCATAATAAAGTGACCGCGACCAATCACCGGACCTCCAAGCCCATTACCTTCCGGTGTTTTCACGCCGAAAACGATGTCCTTAAACGGCAAAGAGATGGACGGGTTTTCCTTGAGATATGCTGTTTCATTTTCGATCACAATATCATCGGGGGGGCACCGAAGCGCGAGCGCGGCGTTGGCTTTAAGCTGACGGATGGCGTCAGCAGCCGCTGAAATGATGGCATTGCCCGCCATATATGTGGACATGCTGGCCACTGTCTTCCAGTGTTCGGGATGCGAATGTGTATTGACGTGCATATTCATCGTCACTTTGTCCGAATCGATTTTTAACTGCTGCGCGAGTATTTTGGGCAGCACCGTAGTCATTCCGGGGCCGCATTCGATGACACTGCAACTTAAGTTCACGCTGCCGTCTGAGCAGAACATGACCACAGCGGAAGAGGAAGCGTCGGAGGGAGAACTGGATGTTTTGGAAAAGCAAGACATGCCCTTTGCACGCACAAGGTGCCGGCTGACCTCAAAAGTTGTTCCCTTTTCCCACTCCATGATTTGTTTGACGCGACCGATGCAAGCCTCCAGATTTCCATAATTGCTCAGAGTCACCTTGTTTTGCGTCGGCGTAAAAGCGCCTTCCCGCATGACGTTTATCTGCCTTAATTCTGCGGCATCGATATTGAGCTTTTCAGCCAGCTTCTCCATCGTGCGTTCAATCGTAAAAGTGGAAACTCCGTGGCCAAAGCCGCGGAACGACGTGGTGTAGACGTGGTTTGTATACACGCAAACCGAGTCGCACTGAATATTTGGGATATTGTAAGCGCCGCTGCAATTGGCAGCAGCTGCTCTTGTCATAACAGGCGCGGTGTCGGTATAGGCACCTGAGTCAATAAAGTATTCGGCTTGAAGCGCATGGAGCTTGCCTGATTTGTCTGCGCCGAGCATAATATGCGCTTTGGCGCCGATCTTGCAGGCGCTGGAATAAAAGCTTTCTTCACGCGTCAGCGATATTCGCACTTCCTTACCGCCCACTGCGCGAGATGCAATGTATGCCATGATCTCTATATGTGGGTTTACCTTGCCGCCATATGCGCCGCCCACAAAAGGCACGTCGATAATGATATCGTTTTCTGATAGCTTAAAATACTGAGCAATCAGCGCTCTTGCCGCATGCGTACCTTGCGAGGTAGAGCGAATGTGTATGTGTCCATTCCGCAGAATTTGCGCCCGTGCATTTCGCGTTTCCATAAAAGCATGATTTGCTTGGGGAATATGATATTCGGCTTCAACGATGACGTCACTGTTGGCCCAGCCGTAGTTCATGTTGCCTTTTCTTATATTCGCTCGGTTGGATATATTTGAATTCATTTCCGGATAGACGTTCTCACCATTGTGCTTATATTGCATCAGCTTAGGATGTATGAGCGTGGCATTTGTAAAAAGCGCGTCTTCAATGGCGTTGACAACAGGCAAGGGCTCATATTGAACCTCTATCAACTTCGTCGCCTGCGCCGCCTGCCATTCTTCATCGGCAACCACGATAGCGACAGGCTCGCCAAAATACCGCACTTTTTCTATGGCCAAAACAGGCATATCCTCGAGAATTGATCCGGTGAGCTGCGGACAGTCTTGCCCTGTGACCACGGCGCGAACGCCAGAAACCTTGCAGGCGTCTGATACACCGATGGAAACAATCCGTGCATGTGCGAAAACGCTGGTTAGCAATCTGGCTTGAAGGCAAGAAACGAATATGTCGTCATCGTTGAATTTAACTTTCCCTTCAACTTTTAGCCATGCGTCATTTCTGATCATTAATCATTCTCCGATTCTGATATAGAAGTATTGTTTCCCAAAATAATAAATTGATATCTGAAAATAACGAAAATCGATATAAATCAAAAAATGATAAGAATAAAAAGCGAGATTCTGAGAAAAATAAATGAAAACTGAACGGAGGATTTTATATGGGCATTATATCATGGATCGTTTTGGGTGCGCTTGCAGGATGGATAGCAAGCAACATTATGAAAAACAACTCCTCAATGGGCGCTTTTGCGAATATCGCCGTTGGGATCATCGGTGCGTTTATTGGCGGTTTCATCATGAACCTCATCGGTGCAAACGCAGACGTAACAGGTTTTACGCTGGAAAGCTTTTTGGTTGCGTTGCTTGGTTCGGTAATACTTCTTGCGATTATCAATCTTATCCGCAAAGGCTCAGTCACAAATAAATAATTAAATGGAATCTTACTTCAGATAGGAAAGCACATTCAGTCGTGCTTTTCTTTGCGTACCATAAAATACCAGTATATTACAGCCGTTATTGATGAATCATATGTTTGATGGAGGTGGTATTTCTGGATAAGGGTATTTTAAGCACGGAATACATCGTTTTAATCATAACAGGCATTATGATGGGAACCGCAGCAAGGGTCATCACGTTGGTAATCGACTATCGTCAAAACCCTTCATATCCAAATGGGCAGTTTATTAATATCGTTACCGGTTTTGTTGCGTCTGCCCTTGGATCTGTAGCTATCCCGGCTGTCATAGAAAAAGACTTTACAGCCATTACGTTTTTGGCATTGGGCATTCAGCATTTTCGTGATATCAGAAAGCTCGAACGCGAAAGCCTTGGTAAACTTGAACAAACGGAATATACAAAAAGAGGAGAAGCGTATATTGACGGCATCGCCAAAACATATGAAGCACGAAATTATATCTCTCTCCTTACGTATCTGGTCACTGTGCTTGTGATGAAGATCGCAGGAATTCAGAATATATTCCTCAGTGTATTACTCGGTCTTGCCGTTGGTTTAATCAGCATATACCTTATGAAATGGGTCACAAAGGGAAAAACTGTTGGTGATATTTGTACAGTCAAGCCGGGCAAAATTGAGGTGGAAGGGTGGAGCTGTATGTGGACGGCATGTATGCCAGCAACATATTGGGGACAGACAGAAGCAGAGAGCTGATACTTAAAGAGGGCCTCGCAGTTGTAATAGAACCAAAAAAGCCGATTTTTCGTATCACGCTTGAATACTATGGGCAGCGACAGGCCATGATTTTTGAAGCGGCTAGAGCCTTGGGTGTAAAGAGATACCGGTTTACTAGAAGAAACTTTACACAGGGAAAGGTCGCAATCGCGCTTGTGCCGATCGTCAATGATATAGATGCCATGATTTCTGCTGTGAAGAATACGCCTATCCTCGAAAATAGTCGCAAAATTCATCGAATCATGCGACCCGGAAAGGAGATGGGTAAATGAAAGATAAGCCCGAGATCATAGCATATATCACAAATAACAGGGACAAGATAATTACAGGTAATCCACTGTGCCTATGCATAGAAGATGAAACTGAAAGGAAACAGATCATTTCAGATATAGGCCGGGGACTCAGAGCGAATGTGATTCAGCTTAAAAATGGTGATTACATTATTGTTTCAAACGTTTAACAACATGGCGCAGGCAAAGCGGCTTTTGGTTCTACTTAAGCTTATTTTCGTATTTGCACTCTTGGTTAATTACTATTTCTTCTCGTTGAATAAATTAAAATTGGGATTAGGTTTTTTTGACGTCGAAGACGTCCATCGATAAACCCCATTTTGTCATTCCGAGCTTGTCGACTACGGTAGTGGATTGGAATCCCATGAAAAACGCTTTGTTGAAGGGGATTCCAATCCACTTCGTAGTTAATCGCTTATGCTCAATCGGAATGATCAAAAACACCTTTTATGACACTCTGTCGACGTCGAAGACGTCGTTTCAGACTGTCAAAAAAGTCAGCGATAAGCTGGCTTTTTTGGTACAATAAAATAGGGTGATAGAAGTTGCTGAACAAGAATGAAGAAAACAGAAAAACGCTTGAAATCGTGAATCTGGATGATCTGG
>JAEWQS010000016.1 GCA_023399095.1 Bacillota bacterium | reverse complement strand
AGAAATTCCTCGGGTTGGCTTCCTGACCAACCTTTTGCGACACTCTGGCCGCCATCGGCACAGCGGACACACCCGCACTGCCGATCAGCGGATTGATCTTGCCGCCTGACAGCTTACACATGAGCTTACCAAGCAGCACACCACCCAGAGTTCCGAACGCGAATGCGAACAGACCCATTACGATGATCCCCAGCGTTTGCAGCGACAGGAACGTTTCTCCGTTCGCTGTGGCGCCCACGGTCACACCGAGGAATATCGTCACGATGTTAATCAACTCGTTTTGAGCCGTCTTATTCAGTCTGTCAGTCACCAGACACTCTCTGAACAGATTACCCAGCATAAGCATGCCGACCAGAGGCGCGGCTGCCGGCAACAGCAACGAAATAAAAATCGTCACGATGATTGGGAAAATGATACGCTCCGTTTTGCTGACCTCACGCAGCTGCTTCATTTCAATCCGACGTTCTTCCTTTGTGGTGAATGCCTTCATAATAGGCGGCTGAATCACAGGCACGAGTGCCATGTACGAATACGCTGCCACTGCAATTGGTCCAAGAAGATGCGGTGCCAGCTTTGACGTCAAAAAGATAGCCGTCGGGCCGTCAGCGCCGCCGATAATGCCGATGGAAGCAGCTTCCTGTGAAGTAAAGCCCAAAAGCAGCGCACCGACGAACGCGATGAAGATGCCTAGCTGCGCTGCCGCGCCCAAGAGCAAGCTCTTTGGATTCGCGATCAGCGGCGCGAAGTCTGTCATTGCGCCAACGCCCAAGAAAATGAGCGGCGGATAGATGCCGAGCTTAACGCCCTGATATAAGTAGTACAGCAAACCACCGTTTGTGTATGCATCTGCATGAGTCACCACATAATTCGTCCCCTGCTCTGCCGCATCGGCTGCGGGAACGAGATTGAGCACTTCATACGGGGGAGTCATCATACCAGCGCCCGGAAGATTTGCAAGTATCATGCCAAATGCGATGGGTACAAGCAACAAAGGCTCGTATTTTTTTACGATGGCCAGATACAGCAGTAAGCACCCGATCAGCAGCATGACTATCTGCTGCCACGATATTGTGGTAAATCCCATACTATTAACAAAGTCAAGTAGGGATTGCCCAAGATTAAATTCCTGCATGTGTTGACCTCCTTTTTCTTTGAAGTGCTAAGCCAAAACAGCCAGCACATCACCGGAGTTCACACTTGCTCCTTTAGCGACCTGCACCGAGACCACCTTACCGGCAGCAGGTGCAAGAATTTCATTCTCCATCTTCATGGCTTCAAGGATCATGATCACATCGCCTTCAGCAACCGTATCGCCTACGCTGACCTTGACATCAAGGATATTGCCCGGCATTGGTGCTTTCACCTGTGTACCGTCAGCAACAGGAGCCGCAGCCTTCGGAGCTGCCGGAGCTGCTGCCGCAGCCGGTGCAGCCGCTGGTGCAACGGGAGCCGCTGCCACAGGAGCCGAGAAACCGCCCAGTTCTTCCACTTCCACGTTGTAACTTGTGCCATTGACGTTGATATTAAATTTGCGCATAATTCATTAGCCTCCCTATCAAAATTATTAGAATCTGTTATAAACTTGCTCAATACGGCCTCTCGCGCCCCAAGAAGGGACATTCTGACCGGTACGCTCAATTGATTTCACCACGACTCCGTTTGCCGACGTTCCTAGGCTGGCCGCAATGGCCGCTGTGATAACCGCTATCAGCGCATCGTCTTCAGCAAGTTTTGCGTCAGAAGGTTTCGCGTCAGAGACGGATACTGCTTTGCGTATAGCGACAGCCGACTCTTTTTTTTCGACCTTTTTGGCCTCTTTTCTAGCGGAGGGTCTTGAGATCAAGGCCCTGGTTATCTTCGGATAAACCACCGTGATGATAATCAAGGAGATAAGCCCTAAGAAAACAACCGCCAGACCCATGACAGCCACACTCCCGCCAAGACCGAGTTTTTCCAAAACAGTGCCTGTATTCTCGGCAGCTGTCGCAGCCGCGGGAGCGGCATCGGACAGACTGATTATATGTTCCAGCATATTTTTAATCTCCCTTCTCTACAGCCTTGTGCCATGCTTCTTGGGCAGCTTACTCTCACGTTTGCCCACAGCTAGCTCCAAAGCGCCCACCAGACGCTGGCGTGTTTCGGAAGGATAGATCACTTCATCGACATAACCCATTTTTGCCGCTTCCCACGGAGAGCCAAAAGTCTTGGCATACGTTTCCGCAGCGGCTTTTCTTGCTTCAACCGGCTCTGTGGAACCTGTAATGGTATCCTGCATCAATATGACTGCAGCCGCATCGGCGGACACACAGGAAATCTCAGCGTTAGGCCATGCGAGAACCATATCCGCACCCATCGATTTGGGGCCCATAGCCACATAACCGGCGCCGATGGCTTTGCCTGTAATCACAGTCAGCATTGGCACAGTCGCTTCCGCATAGGCGCGCATGAGCCGTCCGCCAGACGGTATAAGACAGCACTGTTCCTGAGCCTTATCCTTAACAAATCCAGGTGTATCGACAAATGTCACGATCGGAAGCCCGAACGCATCGCAGAAGCTCACAAAGCCCGCGGCTTTCTCAGCACTCTTAGAATCGATCTCAACTCCTGGCGCATTGGCAACCACGCCGACGCTGCGTCCGTTTATACGTGCAAACCCGGTCAAAACAGCCTGGGCAAACGCGGCCTGAATTTCAAAAAAGACGCTGTTATCCATCACAGAGCTGATCATCTCTCTGATATCATAAGCATCCTCGTAATTCTGAATCAGACGGTTCAAATCGTCCGCGCAGTCGGTTATTGGCGTATCCACGATGTTGTTATCGGGAAGATAGGACAACAACTGATGCACATAATAGAATGTGTCGTTTTCGCTCGCACACTTGAAGTGAGCAAGACCTGTTTTTTCGGCATGGACAGCAGCACCGCCCAAAGCATCGGCATTAGGCGCTTTTTCAATTTCATTGAAGGCACCCGGCGCTGTGGTAAAGACACCGCTGACACCTTCCGTCATGAATACAAAATCACTTAAGGGTGCAAAGAAAGCGGCGGTACCTGCGCACTGTCCGCAAACCACCGTGATAATCGGTATAACACCGGAGAGCTCAGCCATTTTACAAAGAATGCCGCCAAAGCCTTCCAATGCGCCCGCGCCTTCACCGATTCTTGCCCCCATCGAATCGAGAAGTGCCACAACGGGTAGTCCCGTTTTACCCGCAAGCTCCAAAAGCTTGCAGATCTTGCGTGCTTGCATGGTTCCCATGGCTCCGCCCAGCACCGTGTAGTCCTGAGAGAAGACATAAACACCACGACCGTCGATCGTACCGTAACCTGTTACAACACCTTCGCCTGGTGCGCTGACTTCTTTCAGGCCTTCCATGGCATTCGAGTGCTGAACAAATGCGTACGTCTCAACAAAGCTTTGGGCATCCAGCAGCTTTTCGATGCGCTCGCGAGCTGTCATCTTTGATTTCGCATGCTGGGCGTCCGTCTGCTCTTGGCCGCCTCCCATTGAAGCAGCTTGTCTCTTCTGAGCCAGTAAGTCAAACCCATTTCGTTCGCTCATGTAGTAAAACCTCCATCTGAAATACTATAAAAACTGTCTATATAAAAAAACAGCTATTTAAAAACCAACCTTGCCCACTTTCGATATTCTACGTCGATCCCCTATAATCCTTTATTTTTTTTGATTTTGTTCATATTTTCACAAAATCATTATATCATTGCTTATCGGTTTTTGGAAATAAAACAATACCGAGAAGACAAATATCCTTCTCGGTCAAATATCTCCATTGGCCCAGAGCCAAATCCCCAATTGTTAATCTCCCGACAGCGGTTCTTCTGAGGTAGGAAACACGGCAGCCCACAGCCTCGAACATCTTCCTGACCTGCCTGTTTCTGCCTTCATGAATCGCAATTGTCAGCTTCGTTATGTTACCGGGCCTGTCTAAAACCTTAATCTTTGCCTTTGATGTTATTTGTTCGTCAATGATGACACCTTGTTCAAGACGGCTGAGTGCTGCGTTTGTCAGATCGCCATTTACCTCAGCATAATAGGTTTTGTCCTGCTCATGCTTTGGATGGGTGCATTGATATGCAAAGTCTCCGTCGTTCGTCATCAGCAGCAGCCCTTCCGTATCGTAATCCAACCGTCCGACAGGAAAAAGCCTTTCATCCACGTCATTTACAATATCAAGCACAGTCTTTCGTCCTCTGTCGTCGCGGCAGGTAGACAGCACACCGGCGGGTTTGTTAAGCATAATGTAAACCATCTTCTGTTCCGGCGTAAGCTTTGCACCATCAACGCAGACCGTATCTTTTTGGGCATCAATATCCATGCCATGGCCTTTAACCACGCTGCCGTTAACAGTCACTCTGCCAGCTTCAACCAGTGCATCGGCTCCTCTTCTGGAAGCCGCTCCACAAGACGCAATGTATTTATTTAACCTCACATAACCCTCCTTAATTTTTTTACATATCGAGCATCCGCATATTCATCCAAAACTTCAGCAATCTGTTCAAATTAAACTCATAAGAGTTTTCCCCAATTTGATAAACCGACTTTAGCTCCACGGAGTATAGCCTGTTTTCCCCCAGCCAAAGGTCAATTGTTCCGACAAGCTGCCCCTTGCTTACCGGCGCTTTCACTTTTTCTTCTAGATGTACACTCCGTTTGATCTGTTCGAATTCGGAGTCGGTCAGCGGATACATGATATCCTTATTGGTGTATACGGAAAAACTGTCTTCCATACCCTCTTCTACCGCCACATCGCCAATATATTCACCGGTCTCCATGATGACACGGTTTTTATAATTCGTAAAGCCATAATCCATCAGCGCCATGCAGTCGTTAAACATATCGGGCGCAGAGAGAACCACCGAGACAAGCTGCATGCTGTCTCGCTGTGCCGCAGCTGTCAGACATTTTCCCGCCTCCTTGGTGTAGCCGGTCTTGATTCCGTTGCCGCCTTCATAGTTCCAAAGAATTTTATTCTTATTTTTGACGACTCTGTCCCACTCGTGGCCTTCCCATGGCAGCTTCTTATACTGAGTCTTGACAATCTCACAGAAATTCTCGTTCTGCATCGCACATGCACAAATCAGCGCTAGGTCATATGCCGTTGTAAAATGACCCTCCGCAGGCAGACCGTTCGGATTCGCAAAATGCGTATCATACGCCCCAATTTCCTGCGCTTTTTTATTCATGAGCTCTACGAACCCATCCATGCTTCCGCCCACATGCTCCGCTATTGCCACTGCCGCATCGTTACCCGAGGCAAGCATAAGACCAAAAAGCATGTCTGAAAGTGTCATCTTTTCTCCGACAGACAGCCAGATCGACGAACCTTCCACACCGCTGGCATTTTTACTGACAGTCACGACATCGCTTAGATTGCCGTATTCAAGCGCAACAAGAGCTGTCATGACCTTTGTTGTCGATGCCATAGGCATCTTCTTATGAGCGTTTTTCTCATACAGCACGCGACCTGTTGAAGCCTCCAATACAATAGCGGATGAGGCGGATACATCAACGCCCTCCGCTTTTGCGTCAAGTGTATTATAAGCAAATATGGCCGCAATAGCCAGCAAAACCGCAGTTATCCTTGCAATTATTCGCTTCACTTTACGACTCCACCTCTTCATCCCGACAGCGTTTAAACGCGTCTTTGATTTCCGTAATCATATGCGGCACCGTCTCCACAATTTGATCGACCAAATTTCTGCCGCTGACAGGCAGCATTTGAACTTCTCCCTCGCTGACGACTAAAAAGCCGACAGGCGTGATGCAGACACCCGAGCCTGCGCCGCCCGAGAAAGGATATTTCGACTCACTTTCAGAGTCATCCTTCGCTTCCCCGTATTCGCCGCCACCCGAGACAAAGCCGAAAGAGACTTTGGAGATTGGTATGATTGTTGAACCGTCAGTAGAGATGACAGGGTCTCCGACCACTGTGTTGACATCGACCATCTCTTTAATCTCGCTCATGGCCGTTTGCATGATGTTTTCTATTGGATGCATTAAAACTCACCGCCTTAATATTTTTTTATGGATCATATACCCAATCATAATATTTACCGGAGATACTTTGATTATGCAGTCTGATTCGAAGCAAAGTATCTGTTTCGAAAACTCCGGCTTTATGATTGGTTTAACCTTCATCCTCGGATTTTTGCGAATCCCGTAAAGTGTACCAATGACGATCTGAAGCAGCCCGCATGACAAGGCCGTTAAAAAAGCATCCCCCGTGCCGATTTTAAATTTGATTTTAATATCATAAATGGCTTTTGAATGAATATAAGTGAGTGCTTTCTTTGTATTTGTTTTCTTTTTTTCTCTATTTGGCGTGGATAGCCTTATCAAATCGTCCAACGAGATAACAAGCTTTTCGCCTTTTTTTTGAATGCCATAAAGCGTCACAATTTTATCATTATCACGTCTGAAGACATATTCTTTGTGAAATAAGGGTATGCCAAGCCATGTCACGGCCGCCTTGATACGGTTATGACGATAACTAATCTTGGCTTTTATTTTCACCGCAAAAAGTAAGATAATAATTATCGCGGCAATTAAAATGGCAATAATAAAAAACAACGCCTCCCGATATAGAATCGACGTTGTTATTATTATCTAATTAATGAAATAAATTCATTGATCTGCTTCGCTTATTTCCGGTAAGTCATCCAAAGACCGAAGCTGAAAGTGTCTTAAGAACTCGTCGCTTGTGGTATAAAGCATAGGATTACCCAGCGCTTTCTTGCGCCCCGCCCGCAAGATCAGCCCTTTTTCTATTAGCGTCGCCACAGAATAATTGCTTTTTACACCGCGTATCTGCTCGATTTCGAAACGCGTAATCGGCTGCTTATAAGCAATAATGGCTAGCGTTTCGAGCATTGACTGCGACAGCCGTGATTTTTTTATCGGCTGCAGCACCTTTTCGATATAGGACGCATATGCCATGTTGGAGCACAGCTGAAGCTTATCATCTACACGGGTTAAGAGTATTCCCGCTTCTCCCTCTTGCTTTTGCTTGATGAGCCTGTCGACAATCCCCTTTAGAGCTTCAACGTCTATTTCGAGCGCTGCAGCGAGCTCAGATAAATCAACAGCATCTCCTGATACAAAGAGAATACTCTCCAGTATATTTAAGATTTCTTTTTCGCTCAAACCGCGGCAACCTCGCTTTTCTTGGTGATGATAATATCGCGATAGCACTCTTCCTGCTGAATGGATACAAGATTTTTATGTATGAGATCAAGCAGAGCCAGAAACGTCACTGCCACTTCGAGTCGGGTGCGGCTCTGATTAAACAAAGAGAAGAACGAAGCGCTGCCCATATGGCTCAGCGTCCGCATGATATGCCGTGTGCGCTCCTTGACCGTGAATAAGTCGTTATGTATTTGAAACTCTTCAACGCGTTCATATTTGGCGTCAGGCAGTCTTGCAAGCACTTCCCTGTAAGCCTCGCACAGGCTGTCCAGCGTGATCTGCTCGATTTCCCATTTTTCTTCTCCAAATGAAATCTCTTCGGGCAGCTTGTAATATACATCGAGCCCCGCGGTTTCACGCTCCTTGAGTTCAAGCGACGCATCCTTAAAGGCCTTGTATGCCTTAAGACGATCAATCAGTTCCTGCTCCGGGTCTTCCTCATCTTCCTCTTCTACCGGTTCAGATGGCAATATCATGCGCGACTTGATATAAATAAGCGTCGCCGCCATCTCAATAAACTCACTGGCGCGATCCATGGAGAGTACAGGAATATCTGCAATATAGTCAAGATATTGCCCCGTCACCTTAGACACGAAAATCTGCTCGATATCAATGCGCGCGCGCCCGATCAGGTGCAGCAGCAAATCCAGCGGACCTTCAAACTGTTCAATTTGAACTTTGTATTCAATATCCATCATATTTCTATTAAAGCGCCACAAAGGGCACGCCGAACAACGAAGCAACTCCTCTAATAATGAGAAACACGAGCTGGCCAAGATAATCCCTCAGCGGTGTGACAAAAAGCAGAAGAAGCAATGCGATGAAGCCATATCTTTGATAGTTCATATAAAAGCCAGGGCTCTTTCTAGCAATAAAGCCTTTCACAAGATGATGACCATCAAGCGGCGGAATCGGAATCAGATTAAAAAAGCAAAGTGTGAGATTTAGGCTCACAATATAAAACAATATGGTATGAACAATATCAGGCAAGGTGATCTGAAAACCGGTGTAGAGCAAATACCTGGGTATAACGCTCACAAAAACGCCCGTCATTATCAGCACGCAAATTGCAATCAATACCACAAGCGCAATGAGCAAATTCATCGTCACCCCGGAAAGAGCCACAAGCACATTTGCTTTTTTGTAGTTATAATAGTTCCTTGCGTTGGTCGGCACGGGCTTGCCCCACCCAAAGCCGATCAAAATAAACGAAATGAAACCGAACAATTCAAAATGTTTGGTTGGGTCAAGGCTCATGCGCCCTAAGTTCTTGGCCGTCGGATCACCCATTTTATTTGCCATCCATGCATGCGCCGCTTCATGAAAAGACAGCGCGATTACGATAGCAGGCAAAATGAAAAGCAAGCTAAGTAAAAAACCTTGAATATCACCGCTATATAAATGACTTAAAGGGTTCATCAGTACACTCCCATTCTTTGTTATCTCCAGTATAAAGACAATAGGATAAGTTTTCAACCGATCATTGTGTCGAAACTGTAAACTTGCGAGTTTGTTGCAAAAAATAAGCGCACCAAACAGGCACGCTTACCAATCCGAAAACCGAAAGCTATTTGTACCCATCAAACAGCTGGCTTTTTTCTTTCTTTATCGTAGACACATTGGACCGGTGCTCCTTGTCTATGGTAGCACCGATTTTGAGCTTCTTTAATTCTTCACTCATATCCGCATAGTCCTTGCTGAGTGCATCAAATTGTTCCTGAAGCTTTAATAGGTCGTCCACAACGTTGATGGCTGTCAGCACAGAAAGCGTGTTGGGGTTCAAATTAACGTATTGATTCTTAAGCTCCGCCATTTTGCGATCAACATAAATGGCGACGCGGTGAATATACTCCTCGCTCTCAAAGCCGGCCATCACATACTCTTTGCCGCAGATTTTAACCATAGTCCGTGTCTTTTCCATAAAAGTCCAACACCCCGATACTATATTATATCGACATTATATATCAACATAAAGAATATTTCAATAACCCATTACACAAAATATAGTATCATTGTTATCAAAAAGCACAATTATTCGCGCAATTTCGCACCGAATTCACGTCCCACGGCTGCCACAATGGCATCTCGCGCCGCATTCACCTCTTCATCCATCAATGTGCGGTCCTTCGCGCGGAATACAATGTTGTAAGCAAGACTCTTTTTGTCTTTCCCGAGCTTTTCACCTATATACACATCGAAGAGTGAAACATGCTCGAAAAATTCACCGGCATTCTCGCGAATACATTCAAGCAAGCTGCCGGATGTCACGTCAGCATTGGCGATCAATGCGATATCCCTTTCAACTGCGGGAAATTTGGGCAACGGTTCATATTTGACCACATCGTCTGCGGCTCTGCAAAGCGCTTTCAACCCGAGCTCCGCCACATATACACGTCGGCTGATACCGAAGGCCTCGGCCACATCGGGATAGATTTCACCGAACTCGCCAAGCTTGCTGCCGCCTGCGTAAACAGACGCTTTTCTTCCCGGATGATAATAGTCTGCCGCTTCATTCATATAGCGCAGATTTTTCATGCCGAATGCGTCAAACAGGTTTTCGAGCACGCCTTTCAGCGAGAAAAAATCCTCATCCCCGCACAATGCAACACAGATATATTTTCGTTCTTCCGGCAGTTCCTTCGCATCTTCTGACGGCAAATAAATTCGGCCTGACTCAAACAACCGGATGTCCGGCACCTTTTTATTGATGTTGTTCGCGACGACCTTTAACATATCCGGCACGGGCGACGTGCGCATATAGGCCTGATCGTCACCAAGCGGATTAATGATTTTAACGGCGTTGCGCAGCTTCTCGACACCCAGCTTCTCAATATCAGAACAGGAACCGAATGAATATGTCACACACTCATAGCAGCCAAGACCTCTGAGGATAGCGCGTGCTTTATCGATCGCCTTTTCTTCTTCCGAGAAGATGCCGCGTGTCACTTCACCCACCATCTCCGCAGCAGGGATGTTGTCATAACCGTACATACGCGCCACCTCTTCCGCTATGTCCTCGCCCAAGGAGATGTCGCCGCGGAAGCTCGGAATATCGCACACCAGCGCTTTACCGTCCAGCACGGTTGAAATGAATACGCGGTTTAAAAGATCGGTCATCATCTGCGGCGCAATGTCTGTGCCCAGCTTTGCGTTGATTTTATCCGCTCCCACAGTCACTTTTCGCGGCGACAAATCGGTCGATAGAATATCGATTTCGCCCGAAACGATTTCACCGCAGCCAAGCTGCTCGACGAGATGAAGCGCTCTGTCCATCGCTGTTTTGCACCCTGCCGCGTCAATCCCCTTGGAAAAGCGCATGGCCGATTCTGTCTGTAAACCCAGCGATCTGGCAGTCCGCCGCACGTTGCTCTGGATAAACTTCGCAGCCTCAAAAATAACCGTTGTGGTGTTTTCTTTTATCTCGGAATTCTCGCCGCCCATCACGCCCGCAATACCGATAGTCCCCTGAGCATCACAAATCATCAGCATGTCGTTAGAGAGCGTCCGCACTTTTGAGTCCAACGTTGTAATCGTTTCGTTGTCCTC
>JAEWQS010000013.1 GCA_023399095.1 Bacillota bacterium | reverse complement strand
CACGAATGATTTCACGATGGACGCAGCCAAGGCTGCCGAGCGGCTTTCAAGCCTTGTGCCGCATGCAAAGGTCAAGCTCATCCAAAATGGTTCTCACGTGATATTTGGCGTGATGGATAGCGTCATGGCATTTTTATCAGAAGGGATGTGAAGCTTTGGAAATTGTCAAGAGGGGCGGGCAGATCATGGCCGTCGTTGATGCGTCAGAAAGAATCGGCAGTGCGCAAGAAATGCTCGATCAAATGGCATCAGCTCATTATCTGAGCGGCAGCGATGCCATGGTGGTTTATAAGGAGAGTCTGGGAGAAAGTTTTTTTGATCTTAAAACAGGTTTTGCGGGCGAAGTGCTGCAAAAGTTCTCGAATTACCGTATCCGGCTCGCTATAGTGGGTGATTTCAGCGTTTACAAAAGTAAAGCGTTGCGGGATTTTATATATGAATGCAACAAGGGAAATCTCGTGTTCTTCAAGCACAGCCTTGAGGACGCGCTGAACGCCTTGACCCCTACAAGCTGATGAGCAAGAGTTTATTACAGCATTATATCGACTTGGCGAAAGAGGGCACCAAAGCGTCGATTGACCAAATCATGAAGCATCTTAACATAAGTGTCTACAACTTATTATATCGTTTCTATGATCCTCTTCATTGTCCTATTGCTAAAAATAATTAATAAAATCGTTAATTTATTCCAAAATGCTATTGTGACCGTGCGTTTCATCCGATATAAAATAATGGTTATATTATTTTTAGTGGGGTCCATCGAGATGCAATCGCAACAAAAGATGCTCAAAGCTGTAGAAGACTTAAACGCGAGACTGATAACCGAAGAAAAAGCGTTGGAACAGGCTCAGCAAAACAAAAAGCAAATGCAGGCAGAAAAAGAAGTTCTGGCCACTCAGCTTGCCGTGACAGACAGAAAACACGGCTTAGACATACGAAGGAAGCTCACCGCGCTCGATAAGCGTTTTCGATTCCAATGCGAGCTGGAGGAAAGACACCGCTTACAAATCGATCAGATCAATATTAAACAAAAGAAGATCAACGACAACTTCTCTACTCTTGCGGATATGGGTCAGTCAAGCAGCTTTGCGGATGCGCTGTTCTCATTCGTCCATCACGTGGATGAGCAGCGTATCGCCGAAAATGCCGCTTCACGCGCATCCATTTCCATACACAGGCTGGTGATCACTGCCGCCAAGCTGACACCCAAAGGCAAAGAGCGCTTTTCCCGCTACGTGAGGCTGAATGGTATCGCCAAGGCAAAAACGAAAATCGTTGCGCCTGCCACACGCCAGAAAGCTGCATGCTACGAAACAACTGTCAATTTGATTCTGGAAGACGGGACCGAGACACTGGTTTGGCACGATGAATGCTTTGACGCGCTGTGTATCAAGGACAAACGCACAAGTGACAAGCTGAATGTGGACGCGGACGGATATGGTACCCGCCTGCATATGGATACCTTGCTGGATTCCGTATTGAGAGCGGATGAACTGCCGAAAGCTATTAAAGACAAAATTGAGCTTCCCTCGCAAATTCTTGAGTATCACGTTATCGAAAAAGCAATCCTGCCGGATTCTGCGATCCATATCGAAGGAGAAGTGTATATAAACCACACCCCAGAAAGCTCATCGCGTAACAAGGACGTTTTGCATATGCGCCGCGTGTTTGACAGAGCCCATACGCCCATCGTCACCACACAAACAGAAAAGGAACTTAAAAAACCGCGAAGACAGCGGATCATGGTTTCAATTATCATCGGCGCCGTATTTCTCACTTTCGCCGTGATTATCCTTGTATCCAGCTTAACCTAGTCTTCCATCAGTATGCGAAGCATCCTCTCGGGGTTTTCCAGAAAGCTGCGCGTAATCTGATAGTGCTCCGTTTGCTTATAGCCGATGGGTTGCAGGCCATTGTCGCTGAGCAGCAATATTTGCGCGTTAGGATATGCCATGAGCATAGGCGAATGCGTCGCAATGATGAACTGTGACTGCTGTTGCACAAGGCTGTGCATGCGCGCGAGCAGCGTCATCTGGCGTGACGGCGAAAGCGCGGCCTCCGGCTCGTCGAGCAGATACAAACCATCTCCTCGGAAGCGGTTCAGCATCAGCGAAAGAAAGCTCTCTCCGTGAGACTGCGCGTGAAGCGATTTACCGCCGTACGAATCCAAAAAAGGATCTAACGGATCCTCTGCAAGGCGATCCACCTCAGACGCGACATTATAAAAGCTTTCTGCACGCAGGAAAAATCCGTCTTTTGGGCGGGGTACGCCCTTGCTGAGGCGAAGCAACTCATGCAGCGCCGAATGTGTCTCCACTGAGCGAAAATTGAAGTCGCGCGAACCACCTTCCGGATTGAATCCAAAGTTCACAGCGATGGCCTCGAGCAGCGTCGATTTACCCGAACCGTTTTCCCCCACGAGAAACGTGACAGGCTTTTGCAGCGGCAGCGTTGTTAACGCGGCAATGGCAGGAATCGCGTTTAAATACGCATCTCGCTCATCCACCGGCTCTTGTGTTTTGATAACAGCATTGATATACATGAGAGCATTTTATACCCCCCTATGAAGATGTGCAAACATTGAATTATCATATGGCGGTATCCGCATGCATTCCGCACAAGCAGTCAGCAGCGCGTACTGTTCCCATAACCCCACGAGACCGACCCATCTTTTCACCAGTTGCGCGCCGCTTATGCGCCAGTCTTTTTCAATATCCGCGTGACATCTTTGCCCGAAACCCTGGCGCTCGTGATGGCAGAACCGGCACTCAAGCGGCGAAAATCCGCTGCCAAACAGCCCGCACAAACCGCCGTGCAAAAACGTGCAGCCGCTCCCCCAATATGTTTGCAATGCAAATCCGCCTTCGCAGCCCTTGAAAGCGGGCGAAAGCACGCTGAAAGACAGATCAGGTGCCATTTCCAGCATCATGCGGGGTGCATACCCCGCATCAATGGCTTTCTGCGCCTCTTGAACCGACCACCAACCAGGGCGCATGCAATATGCGACGCAAGTCTCACAGCTGCATGGCGGCGACGGTGGATATTTCTCTTCCAGCCCACGTTTTTGTTTCAACGAGCCACACCTCGGCTTTCAAATGAACATTATTCTTTCATCAGCTCACAGAAAAAGTTGGCCGCTTCCACCATAGACAAGATCACGTTGTGTTTATCCGCAAGCCCGTTTTCCGCCATGAAATATTCCTTGGTTAAAGCGATATAGCTGTAGTTGTACTGCTCGGCGAAACGCCGTGCATCCACCTTTCTAACTAGGCCTTTGTCAATCATCATTTTGATCAGGCGCTCATAGTAATCCACCGAATCTTCCACCACATACCGGTAGTATATCTTGGCCGCCTTCTCGTTCCTATACTTCTCATTTGTGATGATCATCGCCGTTTTTGTGAAAATCGGGCTGACATGATTACCGAAATAGATAAGCAAATTCTTGAATATCTCCTCCGGCTGCATAATGTCAAGCATAAGACCCAGTTCCTGTTCGGATGGCCGGGACGTACTCTTGTCTTTCACGAAATTGTCAAACAAAGCATCCAATATGGCGGCCTTGCTTGAAAAGTGGTTATACAGTGAGCTCTCCTTGATGCCCACCGCCGAAGCAATTTCATGTACCGAAACCCCGTCAAAGCCCTTACGCGCGAAAAGCGCCGCTGCCTCTTCAAGTATCCTGCCTGTTGTCTCAATCCCTCTTTTTCGTTTTCCTTGAGTTGGTTGTTCCATGATGTCAGCTCCTTTTACATGGGCATTATACTACTGCTTAATAGCTTTGTAAATATATAAACTAGTAATCAATAGTTTTTAACTTCTTTTTTCTGCGGCCATATCAAAAACTTTTTTTACCTGTTGTCTTTTTGAAACGAACTGAATATAATATATACGAACATATGTTCGAGGTATGGAGCAATGAAGCAACGTGTCATTTTGCATTCGGATATGAACAATTTTTACGCGAGCGTGGAGTGCGTGCACCGGCTCGACACAAGGGAAAAGCCCGTGGTGGTCGGCGGTGATGAAGAACTGCGTCACGGCATCGTGCTCGCCAAGAACTATATCGCCAAGGCTGTGGGTATACGCACTGGCGAGGCGCTCTGGCAAGCGCGCGAGAAATGCCCTGGTTTGGTCGTGCTGCCCCCGAATTACCCGCTGTACTTGCGCTACGCCAAGCTTGCGCGGCAGATCTACGCGGATTACACGTCGCAGATCGAGCCGTTCGGGCTCGATGAAGCGTGGCTGGATGTAAGCGGCGAAGACGGTGTGCTTGTCGCCAACGAAATACGAAGCCGCATCAAGCGTGAGCTGGGCGTCACGGCCTCGGTGGGCGTCAGCTACAACAAGATATTCGCCAAGCTCGGTTCAGACATTAAAAAACCGGACGCGACAACATTGATTAGCCAGAGCAACTTCAAGTCCGTCGCATGGCCGCTGCCCGTCGAAGAGCTGCTATATGTCGGCCGTGCCACGAAGCTTAAGCTGCACCGCATCGGCGTCACAACCATCGGGGACTTGGCGGCCACGCCCGCATCGTTGCTGCACGGTCTTTTCGGCAAGGTGGGAGATGTGCTTTTTACGTTTGCAAACGGTCTTGACGATTCGCCCGTGATGCAGATGGATGAGGAATCGCTCATCAAATCCGTCGGCAACAGCACCACCACCCCACGGGATTTGACCTGTAACGAGGACGTTAAAATCACGCTGTTTGTGCTGTGTGAAAGCGTCTGTGCCCGCATGCGCGAGCACGGATTCTTGGGTCGCACCGTGGCCATATCGATACGCGACAACGAGCTTTTCCGTTTTGAGCGCCAGTGCAAGCTGGATCGTCCATCGCATATATGCCGCGAGATCGCGGACGCGGCGATGCGGCTTTTCGCGGAAAACTATAGCTGGCCGCGACCTATCCGCAGCATCGGCGTGCGCTGCACCGATCTTATACCAACGAGTACGCCGCTTCAGCTTTCGGTGTTCAGCGACGAGCAGGAGCGCCAAAAGCAAGAGGCGCTGGACAAAGCCGTGGAGGAACTAAGGCGGCGTTTCGGGCACTTTTGCATACAGCGAGCCTGCATGCTGGCCGACAAGCCGCTGGGCGGCATCAACCCCAAGGGCGATCATATCATTCACCCTGTGGGCTTTTTCAAGGATGGTATGGTAAAATGATTGAAAGACGATACGAAAACGAAAACAAGGTCTATGTGAAGGTGGTCGCGCTTTTCTATCCCGACGGACGACTTGAGCCCGTCTCGTTCTGGTGGGAAGACGCGCGGCGGTACAGCATCGACCGTGTGCTGGAGGTTTGCCGGGCGGCCAGTCTCAAGGCGGGCGGTGTGGGTATCCGCTACACCTGCATGGTGCGCGGCCATCAGACGTTTCTGTTTTTTGAGGAAGACCGCTGGTTCATGGAAAGAAGGGAGGCGTAAAACATGTGCGGACGCTATCTGGTTGTCACCGAGGGTGAGATACTCGAATACCGCGAGATTATCAACGAGGTCAACGAGCGATATAAGGACACACCAACGCTGGAAGCGATGGCCACGGGTGAAGTGTTCCCGACTAATATCGCGCCCGTTCTGGTGCCGGAAGACAAGCCCCACCCCCATCTCATGAAATGGGGCTTCCCCAAATGGCAAGGCAGCGGCGTTATCATCAACGCGCGCAGTGAGACGGCGTTGGATAAAAAGATGTTTCGGCTGCCACTCATGAAGCGGCGCTGCGTCATCCCATCCGCAGGCTTTTTTGAATGGCGGCAGGAGCAGGGCAAGAAGGTCAAATACCTGTTTCGCATGCCCGATACGAAAATGCTCTACATGGCGGGCTTTGCCGATACGTTCGGCGGCACCGATTCGTATGTGATCATAACCACGCAGGCCAACGAATGGATGGCGCCCTATCACAACCGCATGCCGCTCATACTGACACCGGACAACGTGAACAGCTGGCTTTACGACCTGCCCTATGCGCTGGATTATTTGCATGCGCCTTGTGAAACGGCGCTTATCGCGACAGGCATTTAACCTATCGATATCCCTCTTTGTTCATCGTTTTGTATAACCATGTGGTATAAATAAACATGCATCTATACAATGGTTGACCATCTGTTGACTTGTTTATATTATCTTTGAATGCAAGGAGGGCATATTATGTGAATACCTATATCAATACGTCGTCACCGATGTATTCGACCGTGACACGTATTCGGATCAGGTCATCATGGAATGCAACAACGGTGAGATTTTTATTTCCGAAACGGAGTATATAAAAATATACTTAATGCCGTATATAGAATGTGCATATGCGTATGTACAGATTGCGTATGCAGGCGGGGATTGTGATATAATGGGTGAAAAAACACGGTGAAAGCATATGGATAAAAAAATTGTATTGGTAACAGGCTCAAACTCCGGAATGGGCAAGGCCACCGTCGCAGCGCTGGCCGACAAGGATATGCATGTGGTGATGCTATGCCGCAGCGAGAAGCGCGGGCAAGCCGCCTTAAGTGACCTGGTGCAAAACAAGGCGCGCAGCCTCGATTTAATGCTTTGTGACCTTGGCGATATGAACAGCATCCGCCAATTCGCCGATGCGTTTAAAACCAAATACGACAGGCTTGATGTTCTCATCAACAGCGCAGGTGTGATCACGCTGAACCGCCGCGAAACGTCTGACGGCCTTGAGCTTGCTTTCGGCGTGAACCATATCGGGCATTTCCTGCTGACGCTGCTGCTGCTTGAATCGCTCTCTAAGGCGGATCGCGCACGCATTGTCGTCGTGGGCTCGGGCGCGCACAATGTGGGGCGCATTCATTTTGATGATATCAATCTGACCAAAGGATATAACGTGGTGCGCTCGTATGCACAGTCCAAGCTCGCCAATCTGCTTTTTACGCGCGAGCTTGCCAAACGGCTTAAAGAGACGGGCAGCGGCATTACCGTGAACACGGCGCATCCCGGCGCGGTGGGTACGCAAATGGGCGTCGACAGAGACACGGGTTTTGGCAAAACCATCATGCGTTTTTTGCGCCTGTTCTTTCTCACACCCGAGGAAGGCTCACGCACAGCAGTGTATCTTGCCACAGACGACAGCGTGGAGGACGTCAGCGGCGAGTATTTCTACAGATGCCAAATATGGCGCTCGTCAAAGCGCAGCCGCGATATGCAAAGCGCGCGCCGCTTGTTTGAGCTGTCCGAATCAATATGCGGTGTGACATTCGATCACGTTATTAAATGAGTCAAACCATGCGAAAATAGAAACCGGCGGCAATCAGAATCTGAGCGGCAATATAGGTGATCATTACCCTTAAATTGCCGTTTTTTGTTTCACCCTTGAATATCTCAAATGAAAGAATGATGTCGGAGAGCAAAAACAGCAGAGTTCCCACAAAAATACAGGCAGTGCCCAGAGAAAGGTCTGTCAGCATACCTGTGGCTGCCATTGCACTCAATGTGCTCAGCAAAATCATATATAACAGGCAGCCGCCCCACAGCTTCTTGGGCAGATACGGCATAAGCTTTTTGAGCGTCATAACAACGCCTGCGCCATATACAACAATAAGCAGTACGATCAACCAAGGCTCGGGTGCAGCGGTGATCATAAGCATCTGCAAGATATAGAACACATGCCCCACAGAAAAAGCGGCAAGCCCCAATGGGAAGGCGACAGGGTGATGGGGGTCAATCATGCATGCATCTCCCACGCAGCCGAAAAGAAGGGCAACTATCACAAACCAAGGGACAGGCTCATCTCCTGTGCAGCGCCACAGCAAAAAGAAGCAGAGCGCCAGCAACGGCATGAGAAGCACCTTTGTCACACGCTGCAATCCCTCTTTTTGCTTAGCGATCGCAAAGATATGCATGAGGACATTAACGACAAACACACCCCCCGCAATCATAGCGTAAGTAATTACCATAACGGCACCCCTCGTTTAGAATATTAAATTGATAAAATTGAGTCTGGTTAACTATACCAGTATTATATGCGTACATTGTGTGATAATGCAAGTATTTGCGCTTTCTTCCACCGTACCCCAAGAACATCACTTTTTTAAGACAAAAGAAAAGCCCCTTGCCATTGGCAAGAAGCCCCATATTCTCATGATTGATTATCTGAAATCGACGTATACCTCGTTCACGGCTTTTTCATAATCCACGTCCCAGTTGGGAACCTTGATGGAGAACATTGCGCACAGCGTTTGTATATCTATCCTCGCCTGATCATTGGCAGCTTTCAGTTGATCCGTCGATTTGATAGAGGTAAGCCTGTTCACTTCATCCACGGTCTTGTTATACAGCGCCCAAATATCATCGCCGTATTTTCTGTAGTTCGCCGGATTGGGCACTTCGTCAAACGTGGCGACCTGATTGCCCCTGTTGATCGGCTTCATCGCGAGCATAGACATCACTGTACCTGTCGGTGTCGCAGTCGGTTCCTCAGATGCAGACGGCGATGCTGCAGGCGAAGTTGAAGGCGAATCTGACGGTTCCGATGACGGTGACGGCGACGGCGAATCTGACGGTGACGGCGACGGCGAATCTGACGGTGACGGTGTCGGTGGTGCCGCTGTCGGTGTCTCTGGAGTCGGCGTGGGCACCGGTGTCGGTGTCGGATATGGTGGCAGTGCCGCATCCGCGTCCAGTATCGCCTTCACCTGATTCAAAACAGGCTTTGCCTTTTTCTGAATATCCTTGGCTTCCATGTTCTCCCATAGCCTATTTGCCGCGGCGGAAGTATAGTTCTTGTATTGCGGCACATCCACCCCGTAAACCTTCTTTATCAGCTCAACACGCGCTTTTTGATCTGTAATCACAAAGTTCCAACCGAATATATCCTGGTAATGGCCTCCCATTGAATACATACTTATATCTTCCGGGCTGATATTTTTGTAAGCATATGCAGCAAGGCCCGCAGTCTGGGCAATCGTTGTGTTGGTATGCAGATTGCCGT
>JAEWQS010000115.1 GCA_023399095.1 Bacillota bacterium | reverse complement strand
TTTGAGAACTTCCGGCGCCGAATTTTACTAACTCTGAATGCTAACAGGATTCCGATCACTTGAATGTGATCGGAACCCTGTAATAATTACTTTTGTCTACGTCACCCCAACCATTGACATAGAGCCTATTTTTTAGCCAATTACATGTTCTCTTCGTATTTCACCACGTTGGACGATTCAGTCCATTCATCGATGATCTTCTGCCACGCTTCACCCTGCATTGTGGCCACAAGTGAGTCGTAAATCCCGTCTTTGACGGAATCAAACGACACGGCTCCCGCTGGCACATCACTGAAGTATTCGATGATATGGTAACCGTAATCCGACGTCACCAGATCAGTAAATTCCCCGATTGTCTTTAAACCCATCGCGCCTGTCGTGAAAGACTCAACATACGTTGTGCTGCCCTCAACCACCGGATAGCCGGTCTCGGGCATGCCCGGATCATCATTGTATGTGGTGATGGCTTCATCAAACGTGATGCTGCCGGATTTGAGCTTGGACAGCACGTCATCTGCCTCTCCCTTAATATCCGCAAGCGCCTTTTCCAGCAGGAGCGCAATCTGATCCTCGTAGCCCTGTTCGCGAAGCACCGAGATAGCCCCTGAGGTATCATCGTCGATTTTGATGAGCACCTGACGGACAGTCCTCACGCCTTCCGGCACATAGTAAGCTGTGGCTCCGCCCGATACAGCGGATTCATATTGCTTAGGGTCGGCATCCATAGACTCTTTGGCAGATGCCACTTCTTCGTCATATTTGGCCTGAACCTCTTCATCTGTCGGCAAAATATCGCCCACGAGCGCTTTTTTAGCGGCGTCTTCCGCAATCTGAAGCTTATATGCACCAGCAAAGTCGTCCTTGGTATAGCCCATACCCGTGAGCACTTTGTCTTGATAAGGCACTTTAGCTTCCTGGTATTGCTCTTCCGTATAGCCTTCACCAAGCGATGATTTAATCTCGGAGCCATAATAGTAATCGATGTACGAATTAAGATCGGTCTGCGCCTTTTCCTCGGCTTCGGCGAGCTGCTCATCCGTCAGATCCATATAACCGTTTTCTGTTAGTTTTTGAGTCATGATCTTTTCGTTAACCAGCGAATCAATGATCATGCTCCGTATGTAGCTGCCGTTTGTCTCATCATCTTCCGACACGCCATACTGCGCGCATGCGCTCGCATAAAGTGTATAATACTCATCATAATATATGGACTCTCCGTTCACCTCTACCACAACCGGATTTTCGGTTGCTTCAGGTGAAGCGCTTGCAGTCGCTGTTTCTTCTGTCTCTTTGACCGCGCAGGCACCAAATAGCATCAATACTGCCATGATGACGCCAAGCAAGGCCAGAATTCTTTTGTTCAATGGTTTGTCCTCCAGTCGATTATTCATCTTATTTTTTCATAATCTTTTGACAATAACAATACATCCTTATGAACAAATTGTAAATATCCGTTTCTTAGTGGTTCCAAATATGCAAAACGTACTTTTTTTGATTGAAAACGCCTTAAGCGGGATAAAATGACCAGTGGAAAACGGGCATTTATTCTTGATATGGAGCTGTGATGAAATACGGAATCATTGACCTTGGATCAAATACCATACGTCTCGCTGTTTACCATGCCCAAAGCGGCTCGCCTCTCTGTTTGTTTACAAAAAAAGTGTTTGCGCGCGCTGTGTCGTACAAACGACACGGTATCATGTCACCCGAGGGTATAAGCGTTATTACGCGTGCGCTTCGCGAGCTTGACCTTCATGCGTCGCACCATGGCTTAGAATCACTCTGGTGCTTTGCGACTGCATGCCTGCGCGGCCTCAAAAACCAAAGCGAGGTGCTGACCGCTGCAAAAGCCGCGACAGGCCTTGATATCGAGGTGCTCACAGGGCAGCAGGAAGCCGCATACGGCGTGGCTGGCCTCACCGCTTCATCCAATATCCGCGACGCGGTCTCGATTGATCTTGGCGGCGGCAGCTGCGAAATCTCGCTCATAAAGAATCGAAAATCCGTACATTCGGTTTCGGTCGATATCGGGAGTGTGAGCGCGGCCAGAGACCATGTAAAAGGCATTTTTCCGGATCAAAGCGAGATAAGTGAAATTTCCCAAAGCTTTGAACAGAATTTAAGGAGCTTATTATGGCTGAAGGACTGTGGGGTGCAGGTCGCTTACGCAATGGGCGGAAGCGCGCGTGCCATGTGCCGAATCCACCGCGCGCTGTATCTTCCCGATGCGTCTTTGGATGCCTATAGCCTTGCATTTTCCGATATTAAACCCCTCTACCAAAAGCTCTGCGATATGCAGCTGAACGGTATCCGCCTGGCCGATCAACACTGCCCCGGCCGTATCTTTACGCTGATACCCGGCATTGTCATATTGCGCGAGGTGATGGCCTTTGCGGGGGCTTCTCGCTTGCATCTGGCGTCATCGGGCGTACGCGAGGGATATCTCATGCACAAGCTTGGCTTGGTTTAGAGAGTTGTCATATGGAGGCACCATATATCAACAGAGAAGTCAGCTGGCTTGGCTTTAACCGACGGGTGCTGGAGGAAGCGCAGGACGCCCGCAACCCGCTGCTGGAACGGCTGAGGTTCCTATCCATCTATTGCTCCAACCTCGATGAGTTTTTCATGGTACGAATCGGCGGTCTCAAAGATCGGATGCTCGCTGATTTAAGCGGCGAAGACGTGCTTTTGGGATTAACACCGGCGCAGCAGCTGGATATGGCGTTAAGTATCGTTCACAGCATGTCAGACACCTATCAGAAAACACAGAAAAAGCTGTATGCTGCTCTTAGCAAAGCAGGCATTGTGCGGCTGAACCCGGCTCAAATACAAGGACGCCGTCTGGAAGCGCTGAAAAAGCGCTATTTTGAAGCCGTGGTACCGCTCATCACCGCCGTTGTCGTCGATTTGAAGCATCCGTTTCCGTTCCTTCCAAACGGCGCGTCATTTGTGGCGGTGAGAATCAAAGGTAAAAACAGCGACAAGCTCGGCCTTATTCTTTTTCCTGATGCGGCACCGAAGATCATTTTGACACCCGAAGAAAAGCTGAGCTTCTTTCTCGCGGAAGATGCTGCTGCCCTGTTTTCTGCCGACATCTTTCCCAAGTACGAAATCACCGAACAGGGGATTTACCGCGTCACACGAAGTGCGGATATTGTGCTCGACGACGACACACTGCCCGACGGCGCCGATTACCGGCAGGCCATGGCGCATATACTCGAGAAAAGAAAGCGTCTTGAGCCTGTCCGTTTGCAATCCAGCCTGCCTGCGGATTCCAAGCTCACCCGTATGCTTGCCAAACGCCTTGAGCTAAAGAGCAATCAGGTGTTTTATGAGCCATGCCCGCTTGATATGAGCTTTGTGAGCTCGCTTATCGTCGCCGCCCGCACCAAGGGCTACGCACACCTTCTGTACAAAGATATGAACCACGTCTACGCACCGAGCCTTCGCCGCGGTGACAGCGTGATTGCACAGACGCGGACACGGGATCATCTTTTGATTCATCCGTATGTCGATTTTGAAGCGGTGCTTGCACTACTGCGCGAAGCCGCGTTCGATCCCAGCATTGCGGCCATTCGCCAAACGCTGTACCGCGTATCCGACCAATCCGAAGTCGTCCGCTATCTCGCCGCTGCCGCTCAAAACGGCAAGGATGTCACCGTTGTGGTGGAACTCAAAGCGCGCTTCGACGAGGAAAGCAACTTAGGCTGGGCCGCCGCGCTCGAGGAAGCGGGCTGCCGCGTAATCTATGGCACAGGCGGGCTCAAGGTTCATGCCAAGCTGCTGCTCATCACACGTACCACGCCCAAAGGGCTTCGCCATACTGCCCACATTTCCACCGGCAACTACAACGAGATTACCACGCGTCTCTATTCGGATGTCGGCTTGTTAACGGCGAACAACGACATCTCAAACGATATCCTGCTATTCTTCCGTGAACTCGGCGCTGGGGCCTCGGCAGGAAATTATAAGACCTTGAGCGTGTCTCCGGGCGGCATCCGCCAAACGCTTTATCGTCTCATAGACAAAGAAATTCAGGCAGCCCAGAGCGGCGGCGGCCATGTCATGATCAAGGTCAATTCTCTCTCCGACAAGGATATGATCGACAAATTCATTGAGGCCTCATGCGCGGGCGTGAAGATCGACCTTATCGTACGCGGTATATGCTGTCTGAAAGCGCCGGTTCAAGGTGTCTCTGAAAACATACGTGTTGTCAGCATCGTGGGACGGTTTTTGGAGCACGCACGCATCTATTGGTTTTCTCACAGCGATGCGCTGTTTATATCCTCCGCAGACCTGATGACAAGGAACCTTGATTCGCGTATGGAGGTTTTGTGTCCTGTTCTCGATGTGCGCATCGCCATACAGCTCAAACGGATGATGCTGATGCAGCTTTGCGATAATGCCAAGGGACGCATCATGCAGCCGAATGGCAGCTATGCGCGCATGAAATCGGAAAACGGCATCAACGGCAGCCAGCTGGCGCAGCATGCGCTTTGCGCCGATGATGCCGCGAGCCAACAAAAACGCTGGCTCAGCAAAGCGGGTAAGAACTTTCGCAAGACTCTAGGGCGTGCTTTTGTGCGTCTCGGGCGTCGCATGTCCCGAGGTTGATAAGACATTCGCCTTATATCCTATTTTCTGTTATAATAGTGACAGTGTGATTTCTAAAAAGGAGAATCTGTGTGAGCAAGTTTTTTTCAAACATCTGGACAAGCATATCAGATTTTTTTGAAAACATCGGTCAGTATGCGGATGATGTTTTGATGGGGCTTATAAAAATTATCGGCATCATCGTGCTGGCTCGCATCATCATCGCTCTGGTAAAGCGAGTCACGCGGCGGGTGGTCAAGAAACAGACAAGCCGTAAGCCCAGCTCCACGATTGCCAAGAAGGCTGAAACTGTTCAAACCATCACAGATTCCATCGCCAAATATGCGATTTACTTTTTCGCTGTCATGGGCATACTCGGCGTACTGGGCCTTGGCGATGTGGTTGGCTCAATGCTGGCTGCTGCCGGCATCAGCGGTATCGTCATTGCGCTGGGTGCGCAGAGCCTCGTCAAAGACATCATGTCGGGCATGTTCATGTTGTTTGAAAACCAGCTTACCGTGGGTGAATATATAAAAATCGGTGAGTATGAAGGCACGGTAGACGCCGTCACACTGCGCACAACGACGATTATCAAGTTCACGGGCGAATCGGTGACCATCCCCAACGGCAGCATCGATACGGTGATCAATTATTCTCGCGGCGGGCATCTGGCTCTCATCGATATGCCCATTTCTTTCGATACCGATATTGAGCTGGCTAGCAAAATCATGCAGGATGCGGGATTGGATTATATGGCCGCTCATGATAATATACTTGAAGAACCCCGTGTACTCGGTATAATAGAATTTGACGACTCTCAAATGGTGCTGAGAATGATCATGCGTGTGGCACCGCTTACTCACTGGGAAACGGAACGCGCGCTTCGCAGGGCGATAAAAGAAGCTTTTGACAAAAACGGCTTGGCCATACCATATCCACACCGTATTGTTGTCAATAAATAACGGAGGGCTTTTGTGCAATATCAGCTTTCAGATGTGGTACAGCTAAAAAAGCCGCATCCGTGCGGCGAAAACAGATGGCGGATCATCCGTGTGGGGATGGACGTCAAAATCAAGTGTTTGGGGTGCGGGCATATCGTCATGCTTCCTCATGAGGTTTTCGTCAAAAGAATTAAAAGGATACTACAGGATGAAGAATGACGACATGCTCCCGGAGAATGAACGGCAGCATACGCGTATGAAGCGCAAAACAGATGCCAAAAGAAGCGAAACCAGAGGCTGGATCATATCCATTATTATCGCATTAACCATCGCTCTTATGCTGCGGCTGTTTGTTTTCGAATTTATCAGCGTATCGGGCCCGTCTATGCAGCCCACGCTTTACTCCAACGAATATGTGTTTATGCAAAAGGTGACCTACTGGTTCAGTCCGCCTGCTTATGGCGATGTGGTGATCTGCAAATTCCCGAACAGCACTGCGACTTACGTAAAGCGCGTGATTGGTGTGGGTGGCGATGTGCTTGAGATCAAGGACGGCACGCTTTATATCAACGGTGAGGAAGACAAAACCTATTATTCGGGTTACATAGAAGACACGATGTCGCCCACTGTGGTGCCGGACGACTGCGTCTTCGTGATGGGCGATAACCGCAATCAGTCGATGGACTCGCGTTACGACACGGTGGGGCCGCTTAACAAAAACATGGTGCTGGGCAAAGCGCTGTTTATCATCTGGCCGCCCAAAGAAATCGGCGGTTTGTAAAGCAAAATAGTATCGAAAACATTGTGGTGGTGGAAATTGATCTTTTTAAAGGGGTTTTAATCTGATGAGACAAAACGGCATGTTGACGGACAACGATCAGGCCACCACGCGCATGGAGCTGAAAGCTGAGGAAAAGCGCATTGAAACGCGCGGCTGGATCATTTCGATGACCATCGCCATCACTGTCGCGCTGATGCTTCGGCTTTTTGTTTTTGAGTTTGTGAGCATCAGTCAATCTTCCATGGAGCCGACGCTTTACTCGCATAACTATGTGTTTATGGAGCGCGTCACCTACTGGTTCAGCCCGCCCGCATACGGTGATGTCGTGATATGCGCCTTCCCGAACAGCAGCGCGACCTACGTCAAGCGCGTTATTGGCGTGGAGGGTGACACGCTTGAAGTCAAAGACGGTGTGTTGTATATCAATGGAGAAGCCGATACAACCTATTTTTCAGACTACATCGAAGGCACGCTGCCCGAAACCGTGGTACCCGAAGACTGCGTATACGTGATGGGTGACAACCGCAACATATCCATGGATTCACGCTCGGTGGGCCCGCTGCGAGTCGATATGATCATGGGCAAAGCCCTGTTCGTGATCTGGCCGATGGATCAGATGCACGGCTTATAAAGCTCTCTGAGCTTGTCGAAAAACCTACGGTTTTCCGCCAGTTTACCGGTTTTACTTGTTCCTCGCAAAATCGAAACTGCGCAAAACCCCGGGGTCCCCAAAAAGCAATCTTTTTGGGGTGGAGCCAAGGTGTGGGCTGCGCGGGTGCAACCCGTCTTGCCCACGAATTATATTTAAGGGCTATTAACAGCCTGAAAGCTCTATCTTTCTTTTTCGCCCAGCAGCTTGAGCGGCTCGCTTTTTAAATTGCTGCGGATATTATTAAGCGCTATAAACAACGCCACCAGAATAAACAACGCACCCGCATA
>JAEWQS010000180.1 GCA_023399095.1 Bacillota bacterium | reverse complement strand
CAGGCGCTGGAGTTTGTCGGCATGCCTGAAGCGCGGCTTTCCATCGCGCAGGCGATCATTTTCCTATGTGAGTCGCCCAAGTCCAATGCGGTCGCGATGGCGGTGGACAGCGCGTTCCGTGACGCTGAGCACGCATATCAGGTGCCCGTGCCGCTGCATTTGCGCGACACCCATTACCATGGCGCGGGTGAGCTGGGCAACGGCAAGGGGTATAAATACCCGCATGACTTCGAGCGGCATTACACGCCGCAGCAATATCTGCCCGACAACCTTGTGGGCACGATGTACTATAAGCCTTCTGACGAAGGGTATGAGAAGAAGATCAAAGAAAGCCGAAGGCTGATGAAAAGGGAAAAGGGCGAATAAAACGCTCTTTTTCTATATAAGCTGTTGCTGCAAGACAACGGTTTATACTCACGGCCGCTTTCCGATACGGATAAAGATATTTATAAAGATTCGATCGTCATCACAGTGGCCGAACTGAATAAACAATATCAATTATTAACCCAAGGTAAAGTTATTGATGAGGGGCTGCTCGGAAACGATTTGGATAAGATATGGCGAACAGCATCATTTTTAGTGTCCATATGCAGGCGTAAGGAGTGGCCATCCATATAGTACCACTTACTAAGAATTTATTTGCGAATCAATGGCAGTATTGATATAATACAGCTACGGTTTTTTGTTTGCGGGTGTATGCTTTGCGCAGCGCCACGCAAGATATAGAAGAGCCGAATACATTCAAAGTCGGATATCCTTTATAGGAACCCGAACGGAGGAAAAAATGCATAACAATTTAAGACGATTTGTAACGACCGCGCTGCTAGTGGCGGTCACCCTGCTGCTTGGCTTAACGCCTATCGGGTTTATCCCAAACCCGATATTGCCCGTTTTAAGCCTTACGCTTATGTGCCTGCCGGTTATCATCGGTACGATTACAGAAGGCTTGAAAACTGGATTGGTCCTGGGTTTCGTTTTTGGCTTAACGAGTCTTTTAAAAGCGCTCGGCATCACATTGGCTCCGGATGCACTTGGAACCCTGATACTTGGAATTAGCGTTGTGAAAACGGTTCTTGTCATTTTCATTCCACGGCTGCTTATTCCCGTTATCACATGGTTGGTATATAAAGCGATTACGGGCAAACTCGGAAAAAGGCAAAAGACTGCGGTGGGCGCGGCGGCCTTTGCTGGCTCAGCTGCGAACACTATCTTATTTTTAAGCATGTTATACCTGCTGTTTTTACCAAACGTAGGCGATATAGCCGGTTTTCTGTCCGGTATGTCCGCGATCGTGGGTTTCGATATTACGGCGGATACGCTGATTGGCCTTTACGCCTTCCTCGGTGGTATTAACGGCTTGCCCGAAGCGGCAGCCGCCGTAGTGCTGAGCATTCCCATTGTGGTAGCACTGAAAAAGCTAAACAAATCAAAACTGGAGAAATAAATGATATTTGTCATGGATGTTGGCAACAGCAACATAAAATGCGGAATATTTGAAGGGGATAAGCTTATCAATTCCTGGCGCATGGCGACCAAACTGGAGCGCACCGCGGATGAATACGGCATTCGCATCGAGGCGTTCTTTCACCACGCGGGCCATGAACCAAAGGATGTAAAGGGCATCCTCATATCGTCCGTGATTCCGACCATCAACTACACGCTTCAGCACATGTGCGGCACGTATTTTGGGCAGCAGGCGAAATTTGTGGGCCCCGGTATGAAAACGGGCATCAATATTCTTTACGATAATCCGAAGGATCTTGGTGCAGACCGGATTGTCAGCGCGCTTGCGGCGCACACATTGTACGGCGGGCCATGCATCATCGTGGATTTCGGCACGGCGACAACTTATGGTGCGGTGTCTGAAAATGGCGACTTCTTGGGCGGCGCGATTTGCCCGGGGCTGAAAATATCCGCTGACGCGTTAACTGTTAACGCCGCGAAGCTGCCGCGCGTGGAGCTGGTCAAGCCCGAAAAAGTGATAGCGAAAAACACGATCACCGGTATGCAGGCAGGTATCATCTATGGATATGTCGGGCAGGTGGATTTCATCGTTCGCCGCTTTAAGACCGAGATGGGCGGAAGCCCCAAGGTAATCGCGACGGGCGGGCTTGCGACCCTGATTGCGCAGGAAACCAGTGAAATCGACGAGATCAACGGCTTGCTTTCGCTGCTCGGTCTCAATATGCTCTATAAGAAAAACGCGAAGTAAGGTGAGGGGAAGACAAATGAAACAAGTCAATATTGCGCTGATTGGGCTGGGTACTGTCGGTTCAGGCGTGTACAAAACGATAGAGATGCAAAAAAGTTATATCGAGCACAAGGAAGGGCTTTCGCTCAACTTAAAGAAAGTGCTTGCGCTGGCTTACTCAATCGACATTCCGGAGGAGATGAAAGCCAAGGATTTCTATAAAGATATCGTCGAAGACGAGACGATTGACATCGTGATCGAGCTCATCGGCGGTGTGAATCCGGCCAAGGAGTTTGTGCTGGAGTCTTTGAAAGCCGGCAAAACGGTAGTCACGGCAAATAAGGAGCTGCTTGCGCGGCATTGGCCCGAGCTTAATGCGGCCGCGCATAAGAGCGGCGCCGGGCTTTACTTTGAGGCGAGCGTGGGCGGCGGCATTCCGATATTGCGCACCATATGGGAAAGCATGCAGGCCAACGAGCTGACCTCGGTCATGGGTATTATTAATGGCACAACCAACTACATCCTGTCCAAGATGGAAGAGGATAAGGCAAGCTTTGAAGATGTGCTTAAGGAAGCGCAGGCGCTGGGTATGGCGGAAGCCAACCCCAAAAACGACGTGGAAGGGCTGGACGCGATGTACAAGCTGTCCATCCTGTCGTCCATGGCGTTCCATGCGCGTGTGCCGGTGGAATACATTTACTGCGAAGGGATCACAAGCATCACGCAGGAGGATATCGCTTACGGCAATGAGCTGGGGTATACGCTAAAGCTGCTTGCGATCGGCAAAAAACGCGGAAAGACGATTGAAGCGCGTGTGCATCCCACAATGATTCCCAAAACGCATCCGCTTGCGTCGGTGCGCGGCGCGTTCAACGCAATTTTCCTGCATGGTAACATTGTCGATGATATCATGCTATATGGGCGCGGTGCGGGTGATATGCCTACGGCAAGCGCTGTCGTGTCCGACGTCATCTATGCGGCCAGCCAGAACAAGCATCGCTACACCTCGTTCTACAACGATATCAATGTGTCGTCTGAGCTGTCGTTCGAGAACAATTGGGAATGCGAGTTCTTTGTGCGCATACTCGTGCAGGATTCGCCAGGCGTGCTGGCCAAAATCGCAAGTGTGTTTGGTAAGCACAACGTGAGCATCAATTCAGTGGTGCAAAAAGGACAGAGCGAGGAAAGCGTGCCGCTGATATTCGTGACGCATAAGGCCAAAGAAATCTCCTTAAAGCGTGCTATCGATGATATCCGCTACATTCCCGAGGTCTTAAGGGTGGCCAACGTGATCCGAGTAGAGAAATAGTCGTTAAGGAGTTGCGATATGATTATTAAGGGCGCTGATATGACATCTGAAATCAGAGAAAATATGCGGGGCGGCCAAGGTGTGGTGGATATTCTGCATATCGTGGGAACGGATCATCTGCCCGCAAAATCCCGGCTGTTTTCGCTGGTCACGCTCGAAAAGGGCTGTGGCATAGGTACGCATCCGCACAGCGGTGAAACCGAAGTTTATTATGTGCTGGAGGGCGAAGGTATTATCGACGACAACGGCGAGAAAAAGCCGTTTGTCAAGGGAGACTGCAACATTTGCGGCGGCGGTGCGACTCATGCGGTAACCAACGAAAAGGACGAACCGCTAAAATTCATTGCGGTGATTATTAAAGATTAAAACTTTAAGAGAGCTGGAGCTTCAAGCTCACGGCTCTTTCATATCCCTTAGTTCATACTTGCGATTGCTTCAATTTGTCTCGCAATATCGTCAAGCGTGTCATGCGCTTCTTCTAAAGATAATGAGTGGTAATCATGATGGCTGACGGCGTGCCACAGCTGCAAATGCAGCTTGTTAAGGCGCAGCCGCGCTTCGTCCACATCCTTTTGCAGCTTAGCAAAAGCGTGCTTTTGTGCTGCGGACGACGGGCGTTTTCTGTCAAAATTCAGTGTATTCAACATGTCTTCAATCTTTTGATTTTCTATTGTCAAATCTCGATAATTTCTCCTGCGTTCATCTTTTGCACACGGGACAGCAGGCTTAATTTCTCGAACGGTTTCTGGCCTGTACAATGTCCTGTGTAGACCTTTTTGATTTTGTTATTTTCAAAGTATTTAGCGATTGCGTAGATTTCAGACTCGGGCTCTTTTTTAATCCCGTGTTTGCCGCTGCCGCTCAAATGGAACCCGCCCACAACGCCTGCAATCGTGCCAAACTCTTCCTTGGCGCTCATGAGAATGTTGAGCACACCGTGATGGGCACAGCCTGTTAACACCACCACGCCGCCTTTTGTCTTTATGGCCACATATAGCTCATGATCAAGGCTGTCAGCTATAAACTCTCCATCCTTTTTTTCCAGCATCAGCGACGCGTAAAGAGGCAGCCGACGGAATTTTTTGATACTCGCTGCCGATAAACCATCTGTTAAGTCGACACGGCCGTCAAAAAAATGCATGCGATCTTCATACTTGTCGAAAAAAGCTGGATCAAGGCCCGATCTTTCATTTTTTCCAACACGCTTGGCGTAGAAGTCTTTGCGTATGGCGCTTTTCAGATAGACTTTGGCATGACTGTTAATGCCGAGGAAAGCTTCAAGACCGCCGATATGATCATCATGCGCGTGTGATATGACACAGATATCCACCTTGTTAAGATCGATCCCAAGAAGTGTGGCATTGTATACGAAGGCGTCGGAAGCGCCGGTGTCAAACAGTATACGTTTGCCGCCATGTTCAAAATATAAACTCAATCCATGCTCTGCAAGAAATCCGCTCTTTTGCTTATTATCTTCGACGAGGGTATATATCTTCATAATTCACCTTTGCTTATGCATATAACGCCATTGTTATTATGCCTGCCGCCTTATGTGTTTTGTACCATCCTTCTCTCAGACTCGTAAATCTCTTTGATCGTCTCAATAGAAAGCCTATCCAGAATCAAGCTGGTATTCACATTCTGGCTGGTGTTTTTTTGTTCAAATAAGTTTTTGTTCGCTTTGATGACGTCGTAGGAAAACAATTCGAGAATGCTGATATCAAGCCCGCGGCATATAGCTGAAAGCGTATCAAACTGAGGGGCTTTTTTCCCGTTTTCAATATAGGAGAGTGTAGATTGTGCAATGCCTGCTTTAAGTGCAAGTTCGCTTTGAGAAATATGGTGACGTTCTCGTAACTTGCGTATCTTCGCGCCAATTTCTTTATTCATCAATATCGCCTTCCTTTCAAGGCTTTCCAATAATTATTGTATCACCAAAAATTTCAAATAACAAGCCGTGAAGACAATAAAAGGTGAAAGAAATAACACAGCTGCTTATTTATTCATACACATAAGGTTAAAGGATTATGACAACCGTTGTTCGGATATATGTGGACAAACGCATGATTACACGAAACCTAGATATATTTCATATTTATAAATGACAAAGTGAAAGCGAGAGGAGCATATTAATGGATATTGAATTGGCAAATTTCATTGTGAAGGACGCGTACATACTGATCCCTGTTTTGTATGTGATCGGCTTGCTGCTAAAAAGAATACCCAAGCTTGCCGATTGGCTGATACCGTGGATATTGCTTGGGCTTGGCATGGCAGGCGGGTTTTTCTTAGGAGATATGCAGCTTGAAGGGTTGCTGCAAGGCGTTCTTGTGACGGGTGTGACGGTATTTTCCAATCAGCTATATAAGCAGACGATATGCAAATCCAAAGAAAATGTATCTAAAAAAGGTCAGGGGTCAGGTCTGTCGTGAAGTGGGTTATTTCTTTGCTTTGATAGAATATAAATAAGTGCTGAAATTATAATCCTTTTCTTGGTTCGCTGGTTTTGGCGCATATCGCATCGCCCCGCACATCGGGTGCTTCGGCTATTCCGAAAGTACCCGATATGCACTTACCGGATATTGTACAGCCGCTCGCCATGTCAAATGAAGGCACATTTCAAAAAACCGCAGCATAAACCTTCGGAAGTTGGTTCATTAGCAAGATGATCATGCTCGATTGATCATTTTTGGGCTGAAGCTATTCCTTGTATTGTGACGGCGTGACTCCACAGTAATTCTTAAAGCATTTGCTAAAATAAAACTGATCGACAAAGCCTGTTTTTTCTGCAATCTCCTTGACGGTAAGATTTGTATCTTTAAGTAAGGCTTTGGCTGTTTTTATTCGATATTCAATTAAGTATTTTATTGGAGAAGTGCCGGTATGTTCCTTGAATATTTTTGTCAAATATGATGCTGAAAAATTATAATCTGAAGCTATTTGAGTGAAGTTAATCTCGTTTGCATAATTACTCTGAAGATATTGTACGATGCTCTTCACAATATCTTCTGTGGATGTTTCCCTCTCAGTATTGAGAAGAGCTTGCTCTGATAATAATTCATCCTTTATTTTTCTTAAAGTCTTTGATAACTCAAATTTATTTAATGGCTTTAAAAGATAATCGAACGCTTTAAATTTTATCGCTGTTTTGGCGTATTCAAACTCATTATAACCGGTTATTAACACGCAGCGAACATGCGGGTTATTATTATGAACATTTTCAATAAGAGCAAGCCCATCCATCAGTGGCATTTTTATATCAGTGAACAGAACATGTGGATTGTATTGTTCAATAGCTTTTATCGCAGAAAGTCCATCATAGCAAACCGCAACGACCTCAAAAGAAGAATCACAAGCAGTAATATTTTTAGCTATATTGTTTGAGATAAGCTTTTCATCATCAACAACAACGACTCTAAAAACATTATGTATCATAGATGCCTCCAATTGTTATGCTTGCACCGCCGCCCTCAATGTTTTCTATCTTAAATTCTACATCTGTACCATACAATATTTTAAAGCGCAAGTAAATATTCAAGAGCCCCATGCCTTTAATTTCCAATGAAGGAAGCAGCCCTGTAGAGTCTATTTCATTTATTTTGCTGTCCATAATGGCCAAGGACTCAGCACTAAAGCCAGGCCCGTTATCGACCACAGTGATAAGATACTTGTTATTGCTGATCCTGCCCTTTATGCTAATATGGTAGGGTGGCAGCTTTGTTGTGCAGAATCTGATGGAATTTTCAACAAGCGGCTGTATGCATAGCTTGGGCATCATAAGATCATACATCGACTCCGGAATGTCAATCGTATAATACAGATCGTTACTATAACGGATCATCATACAGCTTAGAAAATCTTTCGTGTATTTGATTTCGTCTGCAAGCGACACTGTCGTATCTGCGTCGGAAGAGATATATCTTAGTATATTCGACATCGACTGGCACATGATGATGATTTCTTTATTCATGTCCGCGTCAGCCATAGCCTGTATCGTCTGAAGACTGTTGTACAGAAAATGCGGATTCATCTGAGACTGGAGAGCAAGCATTTTTGACTGCATTTCATGATTCTTTAACAACAGCTGTTTATTGAGGCTGTCAACCAGCTTATGCTGCATATCAATAAAACTATCGTACAAAACGTTCAGTTCAATTGCTTTGGTGTTGAGATTGGACTTGATCATATAACCGTTAAGGTTGATGTGCTGAATTTCCCGATAGATGCGTTCGATGGGCACTGTGATTTGATTGGAGGCAAAGTACGAAAGGATAAACGCCAGCGTTAAGGATATCAGGGTGAGAAGGAATACACTAAAAATATAGCTGTCCCTTGGCATAAACATATCATTTTCGCTGATCACTATGGCCGTGATGATACCGTCATCTGACTCTGTGAATGTAAAAAAATGATCGGACTCACCATCTGACACTCTGATAAAATCAGTTGACTGATCTGAGGCGTCTAGGTTTTCAAATACATACTGGTAACTGTCTTTTTCCAGATTGCCGGGGTAGATGATTGTGCCGAAACTATCAAAAACAACGACCTGTTCACCATAAACACTTTTATAAGTCACAGCCTGGGAAAGAACCTGTCTGACAGATTTTTTAACTTCAATATATCCCTGAACATTATTATAGCTACCAAAATATTTACGGGAAAGCGACAGGAATAGCTTACCGTATTGGTCTGTTGTATACCTTGATATAAACGGATCATCGCCTATATATGAAAGGACTCTGTTGCCGTTGCCGCTTTTTGCGGCTTCATACCAGGGCAGTTGTTCGACCGGGTAATTATAGGTGTTGTTATACAGTCCAGTTGCTATAACAGTGCCTATATTCGAATACAGGTTTGCCTGATCAACAAGTCTGTTAGGACCTATACTGTTGGAGAGGAGCTCATTAATGGCTTTCTGTTTTTCATAGTCATTATAATTGACCAGATAATTATTGAAAGCATCCTTTATCAAATTGGAATATGCGATATTTAAAGAAACCAGGTTCATTTGTGCGATTTCTCTTTCCATGGAATCGGTAAGAGTTACACAATTCTGTCGCAGGGCTGAAAACGTTCTTGAATTGATCTTTTGCGATTCCGTTGTGATCAAATATGTTGATAGAATAAGAAACGGGATCAATATGATCAAAGAGTATGTCACTATCATATTAAATTTTATCGTTTTTCTGAACATATGTATACCGCCAATATAGACAAGTGAAAAATATACAAAGAATAAGAATGTATAATACATTCCAAGCAAATGAGAACCTATATATAATTCTAGTTGACTGCAAGTGGATTATATATTGCTAAAAGAAAATTTGTCAATGATAAAAAGGAGGAGTAAAGATGAAAAAGACAGTTATAGTTCTGTTGACGGTGGTTATGATGTTGTCGCTTGTTGCGTGCGGACAGCCTGCTGCCCCCACTGAATCAACACCTGTTGAGTCAGAAAGTCAGCAGCCAAGCGCAGAGCAATCCGAACCAGAGCCTGCCCAGCAGGATGTGACCCTAACCTTTATGGCTAGCCAGGACTGGGTCCAGGATGCTGAGCTAGCACTCGCTGAAAAGTTCACGGAAGAAACAGGTATCAAAGTGGATTATCAGATCGTACCTTCCGATCAGTATCCGAATCTGCTTCAGACAAAGCTCAACTCCGGTGAATGCACAGATATCTTCTGTTCGCAAGCCGGCAGATTCGACATTGTCACAACTCTGAATGTCGAGAAGAATGCGGCAGACCTTTCCGGTGAGGCCTGGACAAGCACGATTGAAAAAACCTCTGCGGTCGAAGTGTCTGTGGATGGCAAGGTTTATGGACAGCCTATGGCAGATACATCTGCCGTGTGGGCGGTTGCTTACAATAAAAAGACCTTCAGCGATCTTGGCTTGTCTGTCCCCAAAACTTGGGCCGAATTTACAGCGGTATGTGATGCGATAATGGAAAGCGGCATCACACCGATATTCCAACCTGTTTCCGACGGTTGGCACCATGTATTATGGTTTGCAGAAATGGGCGCTGCCTATGACGCAGCCGAGTTCGGCCTTGTTGACGATCTTAACAATAATAAAAAATTGTTTGCTGACAGCGCAATCATGAAAACAGCTGTTGACCAGATAAAAGAAATGGCGGACAAAGGTTATTGGGGCGAAAACTACATGGCTGACGTATATGCGGATCAACCCGCGAAAATCGCATCGGGCGAATATGCGATGACCATTGCGAATCAAGGCTTACCGCAGCAGGTTGCGGATCTTGATAGCGGCCTAACAGCAGATGATATCGGATTCTTCGTGATGCCACTCGTTGATAATAATAAACTCAATGTGAACCCCGTGGGACCGACACGTTTTGTCTATTCCGGATCCGAGAATGCAGATGCCGCAAAACAGTATCTTGCTTTCCTTGCTCAGCCAGAAAATCTGCAGTACATGATTGACAACGTGCCCAAGTTCCAGACGTTGCCTTTCAGCGGATTGACACCCAAATACACCGGTACCGTCTTGGAATTCTATACGATGTATGGGGATGCAGGCACGGTTCTCCAAACAGCGGTTAAATATGTGAACCCGCAATGGATGGAGATCGGCAAAGAAATCGTCAGCGTGATTCAGGGAACTGAAGATGCAGCGAAAATGTTAGAGAACATAGACAATAACAGAGCAGACCAGGCAACAGCTGCGAAAGATTCAGCATGGCAATAACAGCATGACCAAAAGAGGGGCAGGCAATGTTGCTTGCCCCTTTATTTATCTCAAAATTAAGGAAGTAAGCTAAATAAATAAATACAGAGCGTAGAACATCCTGGGTAGGTTTTTCTATAGGAGGTTTTATGCCGTGCAGCGAGAGAACAAATATGAATAACACAACTATGTGGTTTAAAAAGCCTGCGGAGAATTGGCTACAATCGCTGCCAGCAGGCAATGGGCATATCGGATGCATGATTAATAATGATCCTAGCTGCGACGTGCTTTGCTTAAATGATGATACTCTTTGGAGCGGATATGAGCATAACTACTGCAAAAAAGACTTCAAAGAAAATATGAAAAAAGTCAGGGAGTTGATGAGAAAGGGCGAGCGTGCACAGGCGGAAGAGATCGTAGAGGCGCATTTGACAAATAGGTTTACCCAAGCGTATTTGCCATTTGGTGATATCATTATTAGATCACAAGCAGGTCATGTCGAAAAGTACAGAAGAGAGTTAGATATGGCAGAGGGCATAATAAACGCCCGGTATGTCAAAAACGGAAATAGTGTTAAAACGCAGACATTTGTCAGCTATCCTGATGATGTTCTTATACATATCATTGAAGCACAAGCGCCAGCAGACTATGAAATATGCTTTCAAAGCCAATTAATGCACAACGTTATGTATGATAACAAGGGCTTTAAGGTCTCAGGCTGTGCACCCAGTGACATTGCCATCGCAGACGTGGGTAACTTTTACAGCGATAAAAATGAAGTCAGCTATAAAGAAATTGAGAAGTCCATAAAGGTTGCGGCCAGAGCACAGATAATCAGCGACGGCCATATTGTTGCATATTCTAATAAGCTTTCTATTTGTCATGCAAGAACAATATCAATCGTATATTCAAGCGCAACGAGTTTTGATAATAACCTAGAATATGAAGAGCGCTGCTTAAATACTGTTGTATGCGCAAGGGACAAAGGCATCGATACCATCAGAAAAGCACATATTGAGGATCACGCTTCGTTGTTTGGGCAGATGAATATCGAGCTTGGCGGTGATGAAGCATCCTGTGATGACCGATATTTTCGAATGAGAAAAGGGGAGATTGATAATTCGGATATCAGCCTGCTGTTCCATTATGGCAGGTATCTGCTTATCGGAGCATCAAGAAAAGGAACACAGGCGGCAAACCTGCAAGGCATATGGAACAAGGACTTGATTCCGCCGTGGTGGAGCGGGTATACGCTGAATATTAACCTCCAAATGAATTACTGGCTCGCCGACCGGACGAACCTTAGCGAATGTTTTGGTCCGCTTGTGGAATATGTGAAAAGACTTTGTGAAGCGGGGAAACGAACGGCAAAAGAAGATTACGGGATTGGAGGCTCGGTCGCGCATCACCAATCTGATTTTTGGGCACATTCAACGCCGGTTGGATACGACAAATGCGCAATTCCCCAAACCGCTCGCTATATAATGTGGAACATGTCGCTGCCTTGGTTATGCGTTCAGATCTTTGATCATTACCAGTATACTTTGGATGACAAATTCCTGAAGATGGAACTGCTCCCGATAATGCAAAGCACAGCAGAATTTATTATGTGCAGCTTCACAGAAATTGACGGCAGGCTATACAATATCCCCACAACATCGCCTGAGAATATGTATAAAGATGAGGCGGGAAACGAGCTGGCAATTTGTAATATCAGTGCGATAGATATAGGTATAGCCAGAGAGTTCTTTGAGGCATATGTTTATGAATGCAGACAGGTGGGCGATGCAGCTCTGGCCGAGCGCTGTGAGAAATTTGCTGAACAAATAGCTGATTACTCCGTTTCGGGGCAGGGGGAATTGCTTGAGTGGGACAAGGAATATGCAGAACCCGAGCTTGGGCACAGGCATTTTTCCATGCTGTTCGGTGTGTATCCGGGCAGCCATTTAGTAAACAGCGAATATGCCGATGCCGCTAAAAAATCGCTCAAAAAAAGGCTTCAAAATGGCAGCGGGCAAACTGGGTGGAGTGCCGTATGGGCAATGGCCCTGCTTGCCAGATTTGGAGAAGGCGAAGCCGCATTCAATATTATTAGTAAGCTCATGCGTGAAAATATACATGAGAATATGTTTGGCGCTCATCCTCCTGATTTATTTCAGATTGATGCGAATCTTGGCTTTACGGCTGCAATATGTGAGCTGATTTTACAACAGTATGATGGTGTTATAAAACTGCTGCCGGCGTTGCCAAAGGCTATGGAAAGTGGCAGTATCACTGGTTTAAAAATATATTCAGGTCACAAAATCTCATTGAGATGGGAATCGTCAAAGGTTGTGTTCATGGAAATATGTGCAGCTGTTGATGATGAAATTATCATCGGTGCAGTCGGTTTGATCAGCAATAATTCCGATTATCATCTCTGCCCGGGAGGGATAAGGATAAGTCTCAAAAAGGGTAATAAGCATAAGTTTTATTGTAATAAGCAGATTTAAAGTGTGAAATGATGCCCCGCTTTTCGTATAGTGAGCGGGGTATTTTAACTAAACAATTCAGTGAGAAGGTTAAAAATATACATGGTATACGGATGCATAATACATTCCATGTGTAAGGATGTTTATATATATTTGAATTAAGATTGATGACAAAAATGTTTGAAAGAAAATACTCAAATTTACTTATAAACGATTCGGGGGGAAGAAATGACAGCGAGAAGAATTTATCCAACATATTTTTTATATGGCGCGTTGCTTCTGTATGTGGCTCTTTATCTCCTGCCTGGAATAATCGGCATCGGATATTCGTTTACAGATTGGTCGGCATTTTCAGACGAGGTGAACTTTTTAGGGTTTGACCACATGTTTGACAACTATGCAAAGGCGTTTTCAGATTCAAAATATACCGGTTATCTGGGGAACACATTGCTTTTTACATTTGTAACGACAATCGCGAAAAATGTTCTTGGTTTGGCGCTTGCGGTACTATTAACAAAAAAAGTGAGACTATTGAACTTCCATAGAGCTGTTATGTATATACCGGCAGTTCTGTCCGCATTAATCGTGGGCATGATATTCAGATCTATCCTCAATCCGGCCGATGGTTTATTGAATAGCACTTTGAGCATTTTTGGAATTAAAGGGCCGCAATGGTTAACTGATCCTAAAATAGCGTTTTGGTCTGTGATGGCAGTGGACATTTGGAAGGGCATGGGCTATATCATGACGATATTCATTGCCGGTATCATGTCCATCTCCCCGACATATTACGAGGCTGCCGATATAGACGGAGCCGGATCGTGGCAGAAGTTTAAGTCGATCACATTGCCGATGCTTATGCCGACAATTACAGTGACAACAGTATTAAATGTCATATACGGACTGAGAGTTTTTGATACAGTTTATGCGCTCACAAACGGCGGGCCGGGGTACGCCACAGAGGTGCTTTACACAGGAATATATAAGGAGTTTGGATACGGCAAATACGCGATGGGAACAACGCTGTCTTCCATAATGTTTGTTGTTATGGTGATCGTCGGATTTTTCCTGATCAGAGCTATGAACAAGAATGAGGTGGAAGAATAATGACATCAAAGAAAGCTTTCAAAATTGTAGGCATAAATATTGTCGCGTGGATTATATCCATTATTCTGATCACGCCGTTGGTTTTGATATTAATCAATTCTCTCAAAACAAGCCAAGCCGCGGCTGAAATGAATTTGACTCTCCCGGATAGTATTCAATTTGAAAATTTTACAACGGTCATAGAGAAAGGAAAGCTTGACACAGCCTTCTTAAACAGCTTGACTTATTCGGTATTCAGCGTTCTGCTTTGTACGCTGACCTCCTCAATGGCAGCGTTTGTATTGTCCAGAAACAGAAGCAAGGCGAATAGAATCATCTATTTCATTATTGTGCTTGGAATCACCATGCCAATAAACTTTATTGCATTGATGAAAGTCATGCAGGCATTGGCAATTATCAACACAAAGGCTGGTATCATACTGCTGTATGCATCAATACAAACTCCGTTTAATGTATTTTTGATATATAGTTTTGTCGGCAAGCTCCCAAGGGATATTGATGAAGCGGCAATAATAGACGGGTGTTCTCCTATGAGGCTATTCTTTTCAATCATATTACCGCTTTTAAAGCCTGTGCTTGTAACGGTTATGGTTCTTACGTTCCTGAATACCTGGAATGAATACATATTGCCACTATACTTCCTTGGTAACTCTCAACACTGGCCGATGACGCTGGCCGTCTACAATTTCTTTGGGATGTACTTTAGAGATTGGAACCTGATATGTGCGGATATTGTGTTGACGAGTCTGCCTGTCATTATTGTCTATCTTTTGGGACAGAAGTATATCGTTTCCGGCATGACAGCCGGAGCTGTAAAGGGATAAATTATTGGATTCACATGCTCAACATACAGATGGACATGACGGAGTTTGGGAGAGTTGATTCATGGATGTTTTTAAATCTTTATTCTATCAGCATAAGGGGGGCAAGGGCGTCACGGCTCCGCCCCCGGCAAAAGGGATAAAGAGATTCCTGTTTCTGTATTATACGCATTTTTGGAGACTGATCGGTCTGAATTTGCTGTTCATTCTGTTTTGTTTGCCTGTTGTCACGATTCCTCCGACAATAACGGCTTTAAACAAAGTGCTTCTTAATCTGGCGAGAGAAGGAAATGCATTCTTCTTTAAAGATTTCATAGATGAGTTCAAGAGCAGTTTTATTAAAAGCTGGATCGCATTCATACCATGGTTGGTTCTCATTGGCATTGCGGTTGTTGGGTTTGCGTCAATCGGCGATGTATACGCGAGTATGCCGTTAATCGTTGTGTTTGTTATGTTATGCAGCATCATATACTGCCAAACGAATTATTGTTTTTGCATGATAGCGCTGATTGATTTGCCGCTTGGGAAAATCATAAAAAACTCAGCGATTATGGTGCTTGTGGAAATGAAGCGTAATGTATTGACGATTATGACGATACCAATCGTCATACTGTGTGCGATTTTTTACATATATTCAATTCCCGTGACTTTGTTATTTCTATTTTCGTTTATGGGGCTGATCAATGTGATGATCGCCAATGAAGCAATAGAAGAACGCGTGATTCAACCAAATTTAAAAGAGAGGTAAGACGGGATGGCAAGTTTATCACTGAAAAAAATCAAGAAAGTGTATAGTAAGGATATTATTGCAGTTGATGATTTTAATCTGGAGATACAAGATAAAGAGTTTGTGGTTTTCGTAGGACCATCAGGTTGCGGAAAATCGACAACGCTGCGTATGATTGCAGGTCTTGAAGAAATTTCGGGCGGAGAGCTGTATATTAACGGGAAGAAAATGAATGACGTGATGCCCAAGGAAAGAGATATTGCAATGGTTTTTCAAAACTATGCGCTGTATCCGCATATGACGGTTTTTGAAAATATGGCTTTTGCATTAAAACTCAGAAAGACACCCAAAGATGAGATAAAGCAAAGAGTCAAACAGGCGGCGGAGATATTGAAAATTACGGATTTACTTCAGCGAAAACCCAAGGCGTTGTCCGGCGGACAGCGGCAGAGAGTGGCTATAGGCCGCGCGATCGTACGGAATCCGCAAGTCTTTCTCATGGATGAGCCGCTTTCCAATCTGGATGCGAAACTGAGAAATCAGATGCGGACAGAGCTCATGCTGCTTAGAAAACGAATTGACACCACTTTTGTCTATGTGACGCATGACCAGACGGAAGCGATGACGCTCGGAGACCGAATCGTCGTTATGAAAGACGGGTTTATACAGCAGATCGGTACACCCAAAGATGTGTTTATGCATCCGGCCAATATGTTTGTTGCAGGATTTATCGGCACGCCACAGATGAACTTTTTTGACACGGCACTGGTCAACGAAAAGGACGGCTATACTGTTGAGATATGCGGCGACAAAATTTTGCTGCCGGAAGTCAAACAGCAGACGCTTAAAGAAAAAGGCATTACAGGGCAAAGCGTTGTGGCAGGTATACGCCCGGAGGATATCTTTATCGTGGATGAGGGGCAGCCGGGTGATTGCCGTGCGCATGTCCTTCTCACTGAAATGATGGGCAACGAAATACTTGTGCACGTCAATATCGGATCAAACGTGGCAGTTATCAGAATGGCGTCTTCCCTAATGGATGGAACGAACATAGTCAAAAAAAATTATGAGGTGAAACTCAGTTTCAACAAAGAAAGAATCCATTTGTTCGACAAGGAAACGGAACATACGTTGGCATAAGGAGCAAAGAGGAAGGTATATGAAACATATTATTGGCGACTATGTGTTGATTTTTCAACACGTAAGAAAGAATATTTTGCGCTGTACGTTTACCAAAACAGGTGATATAAAAAACGATTCGTATCTCATACAAAAGGAAGCCTACAGTCAGCTGCACGACAGTGATGATCCGAATAGCATCTGTGCGGGCATTGAGGATGAACATATTTTCTTCAAGCTGCAAGACAAACCGTTGCTGCGTGTCACTGAATACGATCTGGCAGAAATCGATGTGGTGAAGTACTCTACACGTGGTGAAGAGCCTCGTATCGAAGTGGTCAAAACAGTTGACGGTCAGCGAACCCAGATCAGCAATCTGCGTCCTTATACAGACAGAAAAGCATTTGCGGGGAGAGTGTCGTTTTCCATTTCACAGGAAACGGGTATTTTTGGCCTGGGGCAGGATGAGGAAGGCGTTTACAACAAACGGGGTACAAAACAATATTTATATCAGCATAATATGCGCATCCCGATGCCGTTTTTTATGACAGACAAAGGCTATGGTGTTTTGTTTGACTGCCCGTCTCTTATGATTTTTGATGATACGGGTGAGGCAACGGATATGTATCTGGATACTGTGGATCAGATAGATTTCTTTCTGATTACCGGCAGCATGGATGATGTGATATCGGAATACAGATATCTGACCGGAAAAGCAGAGCTGCTCCCGAAATGGGCGCTTGGGTATATACAATCTCAGGAAAGATACCAAACACAGTTTGAAATGATTGATGTTGCAAAGAGATACCGCGAAACAGGTGTTCCTCTTGATTGTATCGTGCAGGATTGGAAGACATGGCCCGGCGATCTGTGGGGACAGAAAACCGTGGACAAGGAAAGATACCCTGATTTGACCGCGATGAACAGCACCTTGCATGAAATGAATGTGCATAGTATGGTTTCTGTTTGGCCGAATATGGCAGAGGGTTGTTCCGACCATGCCGAGTTCGCAAAGAATGGATATTTGCTGGGCGATTACTCCACCTATGATGCGTTCAGCGAAAGAGCAAGAGAAGTCTACTGGAAACAAGCGGATAAAGAATTGTTTTCAGGAGGCTTTGATTCCTGGTGGTGTGATTCAACGGAGCCCTTTACCGCGCCCGACTGGTGCGGAGAAACGCTGTTGCCTGAGGAAAAGCGCTATGAGCTGGTAGGAGGGGAGCATAAAAAGTATCTTGACCCTGCTGTTGCCAATATATATGCCGTCGCGCATGCGAAAGGCATATACGTTAATCAGCTGAAAAAACAACCGAACAAAAGAGTGTTCAATCTGACACGCTCGGGATATGCGGGTATTCAGAAAAACGGCACCGCGCTTTGGGCGGGGGATACGTGTGCAAAGTGGGAAGAATTAAAAAAGGAAATCGCAAAAGGTCTCAATATATGCATGAGCGGTATTCCTTTTTGGACTGTGGATATCGGTGCATTTTTTGTGGGCGGCACAGCGTGCTGGCGCAAATGGTGCGGCGATGAGAACGCAAAACCGGTCTGGTTCTGGAACGGCGACTACGACGAAGGTGCAAAAAGCCCTGCATACAGGGAGTTGTATACCCGTTGGCTGCAATTCGGCGCGTTTTTGCCGCTTTTCCGTTCGCACGGAACCGATACGAGACGAGAGATATGGAATTTCGGCAAGCCGGGTGATATGTTCTATGACTCGATCGAAAAGTTCATCAAGCTGCGCTACAGGCTCATGCCATATATCTATTCTATGGTTATGCGCGTGGCATTTGATGACTATACGATGATGCGTAGCCTGATGTTCGATTTTCCAAAGGACGAGAAGGTAAAGGATATCGACGATCAATTCATGTTCGGTGACGCACTTCTTGTGTGTCCGGTTACCCGTCCAATGTATTATGACCGTGAGGGCGCCATAGAAGAGATAAGGACGCAGACCTGTTATCTGCCGGAAGGTAGGGGCTGGTATGACTTCTGGACCAATGAATTTTACAGAGGCGGGCAAACGGTGACAGTCGAAGCCGGTATAGACACAATGCCCGTGTTTGTTAAGGCGGGAAGTATACTCTTTATGCAGAAGCCGACGATGTACGCGATGGAAGATGCAGGCGCGTTGGAGGTTTGGATCTATAAAGGAACGGATGCGAAGGGTATATATTATAATGACGACGGTTTAAGCTATGAATATAAAAAAGGCCGGTATGAATGTCTGCAATTTGAATGGACAGATGCGGCCAATCAGCTTGTTATACACGAGCAAAAAAGGCTTCGGACTAAACCCATTACAATGAAGATTCATAACAGTGATGTTTCAAAGATAATCACTTACCGCGGCGGTGATACCACAGTATCCTTTGTTTGACTGACGGCCAGTGTCATTTAACCAAAGGGTAGGTATTTCTATAAGAAAGCGTGAAGGGCTGGAAAGATCTCTGGGATATGAATAATTACGAAAATGAAACAAGAATGAAAGTGTAAATGTAACAATCTGTTTTTAATGTGTCAGCATCACAACAAAATATAAAGTTCAAGAATAACTTGAACAAGCAACTAAGTGCCATTTCCGTGAGAGCCAGGAATAGGCGCTTTTTGCTTGTTATCATCACTTCAAATTAAAACAGTACGTCCTAAGCTTAGTAATTTGTCATCTTCTGCACATAAGTAGAGCCGCTGTCCCATGGCACAGTCGTATCTGTATTATATGGGAAATTGTTGTATGATCCCAAAATAACACAAAAAATGAGCAAGCAAATATATATGGAACTGATAATATAAATAGAAATTTTGGAGCTGAAGCTTTTATTGATTTTTTTATCGGAAAAAACAAACAAGAACAAAATGAAGCTTTGAAAAACGAAGATAACACCAATGCGCATGACATCAAGCAGATATTGTCCGCGAAACAACGCAATGATAACGAAGAACATGAACATCATGCTGCCAATAGAAAAAACTTTAATATATTTATTTTTATTAAACGTAACAGATAGAATATCAAACAAAAAGCCAACGGCACAAATTACGGCCAGCATTAAAGTAATCATAAAAATGTTTTTAGGTATACATTCTTTAAAACACATAAAGTACAAAGAAAATTTATCAAAGATACTGAAGCTGCTGATAAGCAAATCTCCAACAACGACAGCCAAAGGCAAACAAGCGCCAATCGTGCCCATTATTATTGTGTAAGTATATTTAAAGATTCCGTTATCACGTTTTATTTTGTCATAAATATAAAGAATAAGAGGAAAAGCCAACGTCAAAATAGCGCCGGTATGAAAGCAAAATGATAGAAGCGCTATTAAAAGATAATACATGAAATATTTCTTGTTCTTTGAATAATTGATCAAGAAGTAAACACCAACAGAGCTAACGGCCACTGCTGCACAATATCTTGTAATATAATTACCCACTAATATGATAAAATAATAAGCAATAAACATAAGCTCGTGACGCTTAAGGTCTTTATATTGGAGATATAAGATATATCCGCAAATTGAAACAATAGCTGCATTTAACATAAAAAACAGCCTGGGAAGTCCTGCTTTTGAAGAAATATAGAAGAAAAACATTTCAATAGGCTCATTAAATGATATCCCAAGCTCCGTTCGATAAAACGCACGATTATAATACCTTCCAAAATCGGTTGCTATATTAAAACGAAACGCTGTGATTAAAAAAGCCAAAATAAGAAAGGCAAATATAAAATGTTTGTTTTTATATTTGTACGCAAGAACACACAGTAAAACTGGAATAGAGTAAATGACTATCGATATAAAGATATTAAACCGCATATCATTTCCTTGAAATATTTGTGTTTGTATGTCATATTATAATATATATTCGTAATATATTAAAGAGGAAATTTAATAAATTTGAAACATATTATAATATTATTGAAATATATCGCAATAATTTTGGGGCTATTATTAATAATTGCCGGCTCATTTGCAGATAATGATAAAACACATCAGGCGCCAACGTTTAAAATGGGTGACGACGATACAGAGGCAATATTTGTGGGAGAGGTGCCCTCTGTGATATCAAATGACACGTATAAGCTTCATGGACATATAAACAAAAGACAATCTGTCTGTGAAGGTTATAAACTTAAGCTAAAAGGAAGCAATGTGACGGCAACGGTAAAACAACTCGGGCAGTATCTGTTTCAGAATATGCCCATAGGTCACAATATAATTGAGCTTTATGATGAGAATGACAATTTTTTAGATGTGTTTGAGATCATTTTTAATGAAGGGTATGCAGATTTTGCTGATTATGAGGATAAAAAAATCTATATTGAATTAAGCAGTACGGACAGATCCCCTGAGTTCAAGGATAAGTTTGAGGTGTCTTTTAGCCTTGATGAATGTGGTAAAATTCATTTTAATGAAGTGGGCACATATAATAATATTGTAGGCGATATGGATTTTGTATCATTTGATGAAACCATAAATCTTTACGGTCAGATAGTGAATGAATGTGAAAGCTCAGACCCTTTGCCTGATATCACAATTGAGGTGGAAAATACAGATATAAGCTGTAAAACAGGCATTGATGGTGATTTCTTACTTCCAAACGTTCCGATAACAAAACAAAAACTAAACTTCTATGATGCAAATGGAGAGTATATTTCCGGCGTGGAAATTTTATTCAATATTGATGGCGGTGATATTTGTTTAAATAGCGTAAAAAAAATTATTATTGATGTAGGGAATGATGATGGAAGATTATTCACAAATATGCAAATCGGTTTTGAAATAAATCTTGATAATAAGTCTTTACACTATGACCAATACAAAATACAAGGCAATGTGGAGTCTCCTGAAAACAGGATGATATATTTTATTATATGTGTCGTATTTGCACTTGTTTTTTTCATTGCAATGAGAATTATTGACAGAAGGCGATCAAACAATTCGGGAAGTATAGAGCGATAATAACTGACGGAGCAATCGTAAAACTTGCTTCGACGTGGAGCGGGTGATGGGAATCGCTCCGCTCCTTTGCGGTCGCTGTCACGCCGTCTAGCTTGCCTTCATCTTCTCTGTTCGCAATGGGCTCATGCTTCACAACTTCTCGCATTCACCTCATGCTCACAGATAAGTGCCTTTCATCCGCTACTGGCGGCAGTCGCTTGGTTATCACAGTTAGCGGCAGGCTCGCGTTCGATTCACTACTATCTCATTTCAATAAGTATGCCTCTGGCAGAACCGGAGTCACATTTAGGGGTCCCCGCAAAGCCTAGCTTTGTGGGGAAAAGGAGGAGCAAGGAAGCGTGCGGAGTTTTTAAGTCATTAAAAACGAAGCAAAGTTAAGCTTGCTCCGACGTGGAGCGGGTGATGGGAATCGAACCCACGTGGCCAGCTTGGGAAGCTGGGGCTCTGCCATTGAGCTACACCCGCGAATGCAAGATATTATAGCACAGTCCAAACGGTTTGCCTATACCCAATTTTGCGTTTACTGCCGATTACAATTGCTGTTTTTGTCCGCATGCACACCTCTTTTGGCAGGTGCATAGGCTATTGTAGCAGATCTAAACGGCCGGCCGGCAGAAAGGAAGTCCTTCACGATGCATGAAAACAGAAAACTGCTGATTGATGGGTATGAGTTTGAACTGACAGGTTTTTTTAGCGAGGACGGAATGACGACCGTGACGGTAAACGTGTCGGGGAACGGAGAGAGCCCGTCCGACCTTAAAGGCTGGGTGCTTGAAATGTGCCCTGCCGATCCTGAGCTTTTTGCCGATGAAGTGAACATTGTATCATGCGAAAAGAGACGGCGCCATGGGGCATGGGGGCCTGCGGTGGCGCTCAAAACTTCATATGAGTTGATGGGGGACATTGGTATACGGGGGGTGGTCATCAACGACTGGATAGGACGGTATAAAGATGATCCGGATGTGGAATACCGCATTGTGTTCGATAAGGAACTGGCGTTTGAACCGTTCGGCGTGGCGCTCGTTTTTGGAGAGCGGACACAGGTCTCTGATGACAAGATAAGCATGAAAACAGAGCCGCAGAGCAGGATATGGACCACGCCTATCGAGAAAATATTCTGCCTATATATCGTTGTACCCGAAGGTTACAAGCCGGCCAATGTCTGCAAAGCCAGCGTTTCGATTACCAAACGTATGGTCTATATTGCACATGTGAGGAACGAGGATAAGGATATAAGCGATAAACCGATCAGGGCCGATGTGATGGGGGCAGTGAGGATACTGGCGTGTGTGCCTTTGAAGAGCGCTCAGGCCTGTGGTGACGATGTGCAGGTCTGTGCGTGTGATTGCTTTGAGGTTTGTGATACCATCGGATTCGCTGACGAAGGCACGGAATTTGAATTACGTGATCTTAGCATTTGCCCCAAAGCAAAAAGCTTTGACTTAACGCTTCTTAACGCGCACTGCGGCAAGTCGGTTTATCGGCTGGATGGTAAATATGTGATAGACTGCAAACACTGCGAATAAAGTTTACAAAAAACGCGCTGTCTTAGCGCGTTTGAGCTTGCCTTTAACCTACGGTTTTCCGCCAGTTTACCGTTTTTGCTTGTTCTTCATAGACTCGAAACTGCGCAAAACTTTCCGGGATCCCCAAAAGCTAGCTTTTGGGGTGGAGCCATGGTGTGGGCTGCGCGAGATTGGGGTCCCCGAAAAGCAATGCTTTTTGGGGTAAATCATAGCCCGTCTTACCCACAAATTATATTTGAAGAATTTTTTACAGACTGATATACGCTGTCACGACGCTCTTATTCTCGTAATTCTGACTAATCATCCGGCGTTTTCTGTTTCCGACTCCTCAGAAAGACCTGAAATCCCAGTAATCGTAATATTGAGGCATTTGGAATCGGTCAGCAGGTTAATCACATACGGCGTCACCAGCTTGCCTTTTGATGCGATGATTTTTATAGCCGGCCGCAGGCCAAAACCCTCGTAATTTTCCACGACGAGACCCTCGTTCCCGTTGCTTAGCACAACGGCTGTACCCAGCGGATAAGGGGCGACTTTCATGGAGAATATGCGCGCGATGTTGGGATCGAATATCACGCCACCGTTGCCCATTATGTGCTCCATGGCATCTGACGGAAGCAGCGCTTTGCGGTACGGTCTGTCTGAAACAAGCGCGTCAAACACATCTGCCACGGCGATGATACGGCCGAACAACGATATCTGCTCTGCAACAAGCCCCTTTGGATAACCACTGCCATCGTAACGTTCGTGATGGTGCAATATCCCCAAAGATGCCTTGACAGGCACATCAAACATACTTCGAAGATACGTATAACCGAGCTCGGAGTGCCTCCGAATGTCGTCCGTTTCATTATCTGAGAGATCGCAGGGTTTACTGATGATGCATTTGTTGATAAACACCTTGCCAATGTCATGAAGGAGAGAGGCCAAACCCAGTGCGAAAAGATCTCTGTGATTCATTCCGATAGCCACGCCCACAACAGTAGACAAAACCGCCACGTTGACGGAGTGGTAATACGTGTACTCGTCAAAAACCTTAAGATCGACCATGTTGACCATGAGATTGCTGTTCTTAAGAATTTCCGCCATAATCGATTCGACGATCTCTTTGGCCTTTACGATTGAGGCGGTCTTATCAGCCGGATTGTCGCTGACGGAATGGGTAAGAATATTTCTGACACCTTGAACAGCCTTATTTCTGACTTCATCGCTTACTACGTTCTGAATTTCGATATCTTCTGAAATGCTATCGTCAATATAAACGCCGTTGATACGAAGCTGTTGTAAGCGTTCGATATAGGAGGGGGTAAATTCCTTGCCTTCGGAAAGAAGCATCTCGCCCGACGCATTGTACAAAGATTTTCCAAGCATCATGCCTGTGCGTATGCATCCCGTTGGTACGAACCTCATTATGTCCCTCCAGAGTTATAAACATATAAATATATACCACACGAATATGATTGTTAAGCAAGAATTTTCGGCAAATTGTGATATTTTTTGCGTTATTAGGGAATAAAAAAAGGCCTTATTCAAAAGACCTTTTCTTTGTGTGGTTAACCTTGCTCAATCGCTTCGCTGGGGCATGTGTCTGCACAGGCTCCGCAGTCTATGCAAAGATCGGCATCAATCACATACTTGCCATCGCCTTCAGAGATAGCTTCCACAGGGCATTCGCTTTCACAAGCGCCGCATGACACACAAGCGTCGTTAATAACATAAGCCATAAACGTTTTCAACCTCCATTGTTTGTATACACGCTTATTGTAAACACCTCTACACAAAAATGCAAGGATGGATTCTGTTATTTTGGCCTATTCATCAAGCAGTGATTTAATTTCCTTATCCAGCGAGGAATCGTTGTCTGGTTCGGGCGCACAGCAGGCAGGGCGTCCTTTAAAGCGTAACTCTTCAAGCTTGAATGTTTTCACATCAATGCTCTCGTCGGGCAGCGTGATGCGAATGCGCACTGCTTCAGTAACCGCGTTGTTGTCTATGACCACACCCTCTCCATCAGGTGACATGACCGTGCTGCCGAGCTTGGGCATGCGCTTGCGCGTCTGACAATAATGCTCCTGCTCATAATTAAGGCAGCACATGAGCCGTCCGCAAAGACCACTGATCTTTGTCGGCGAGAGAGATAGATTCTGCTCCTTGGCCATTTTAATAGACACAGGCGAAAAATCACCGAGAAAACTGGAGCAGCAACAGGCCCGCCCGCAAGGGCCAAGGCCGCCGAGCATTTTGGCTTCGTCACGAACGCCGATTTGCCGCAGTTCGATACGCGTTTTGAAAACACCCGCAAGGTCTTTGACGAGTTCTCTGAAATCCACGCGCCCTTCCGCTGTGAAATAGAATATAATCTTTGAGTTGTCAAATGTGTATTCCACATCCACAAGCTTCATATCAAGTTCGTGCTTACTGATTTTTTTCTGGCAGGCTTCAAGCGCTTCTTTTTCTTTTTGCTTATTTTCTTCAAGCTTTTTTTCGTCCTTGGCGCTGGCACGGCGAACCACGGTTTTGAGCGGCGCAACGAGTTCCTTCTCGCCGACTTCCTTGTCAACGATGACAACCTCGCCATACTCCATACCGCGCGCGGTTTCTACAATGGCATGATCGCCTTCTTTAAACGTGATATCTCCCGGCAAAAAATAGTATACCTTGCCGACGCTTTTAAAGCGAACGCCTATGACTTTTTCCATCTATATTTTTCCTCCAGTATACAAAAAAGCATCTTCTCAACGGTCAATCGAAAATTGACCGAGACGAAGAACAATTTTTCAGTTTCAAGTATGACTTTTATCATATTACTAATTGCGCCGCTTGTAAAGTCATCAGCGGCCTTGCATATATCGCTTAGTCTGTCCTGATTCGCCACAAGCAAAACGCTGCGCGTTTTTTGATATATGAGTATGTCTCTTAAGTACGTCTGCATCACGCAAAGCAGCGCCCTTACGGTATCCTTGCTGTGCTCCAAAAAGTCCGCAACTGTGCTGATCGCCATGCCCTTTGAATAGAGCAGCTTGTGCGTCAGCGAGAGCACATCGTCACGCTGGCTTAAAAACGTCGCATCGGCTTTTATGCGTCGCGCTTCGTCCAGATAGCCGCCTGAAAGATCGGCGAGAATCGCGGCCTCGGCGTCATTCACATTAAGTGCCTTTGCAATGGCTTCGCGTGCGTTGGGCTCCGGTGTGATTGTCACAATGGCGCAGCGCGATGCGATAGTGGGCAGCACACCCGATACGGAGCGAACCTCGAGCAAAAAGACAACACCGGCGGGCGGTTCCTCAAGCGTTTTTAACAGGCTGTTGGCTGCGGCGGGCGTCATATCGTCTGCCGCAGAAATCACGACGGCTTTGAATGCGCCTTCATACGGTTTTTCGGCGACATAGGCCAGCGCGTCACGCAGCTCCGCCACCTTGGGCGCGCATATGCGCAATATGTCCACGTGCCCTTCCGTCACCTTGCAGCAGTCTGTGCATTTGCCGCATCCGCCGCTGCTGCAAAAAAGCCGTATCAGAAAGTCGTTCGTGAGCCGTGCCGACACGTCGGGCCGGCTGCAAACGAGCAGATAAGCGCCGAGAACATTTTTGTTTTGCGCCGCTTCCAGCAGACGCTGCACATTTTTTGTCATAGCAGCCCGGCTTTTTTGAATATCGGAAGCAGCCGCTCGCGAATGACGGCCTGCGTTTCATACTTTGTGCCCTGGGCGTCGATCAATATCATGCCAGGTTCGTGAGATAGGGCGGTGAACCCATCGAACATGCGCTGATGGAAGGTGATATCTTCAATCTCAAGACGATCACGCTCCTTGTGTTCGTTCATGCGCGAAAACGCATGCTCGGGTGTCACATTGATGAACACTGTCACATCCGGCATACAGCCGTCAACTGCGGGTTCGTTGATCGTTTTAACAAGGGGTACGCCAAGAGAGCGCCCGTACCCCTGATAGGCATACGATGAATGGACAAACCGGTCGCAAAGCACCACCTTGCCGCTTTGAAGCGCAGGCCGTATCACCTTGCGCACATGCTCGGCGCGTGCCGCTGCATATAGCAGGGCCTCTGTCATGGCATCCATTTCCGCGTTTTCTTTGTCGAGCAGTATATCGCGAATCTTTTCGGCCACAAGACTGCCGCCCGGCTCGCGTGTGCGTACCACACTGACGCCGTTCTCTTCGAGATATTCAGCGAGAAAGCGAAGCTGTGTGGATTTGCCGCAGCCGTCGGCGCCTTCAAATGTGATAAAAAGTCCGCTCATTCGTTTGTTCCTCCCAGCATTTGCACCAAATCGTCGATGCTGTCCGCAAGATAATCGCTGCCGGCCTTGGTCAGTTCTTCCTCATCGCCGTAGCCGTACAGCACACCGATGGTATCGAGACCCACCGCTTTGCCGCCGTCGATATCGTGATATCGGTCTCCCACCATCACGGCGTTTTGCGGCAATTCTCCCAGCCGTTTTATTGCGTTTTGCAGAACCTGTGCTTTATTTGATATGCCGTTTTCATGGTCGGCGCCGAATATTTGGTCAAAATAGTCTTTGAGCCCGAATTCACCCAGAAGATGGTGCGCCATGTATTCCGGCTTGGATGTGGCAATGTAAAGCGTTTTTCCGGATTCTCTAATTTTCGCAAGAGCATCTACGATGCCCGGAAAAAGGCGGCATTGCTTAAGGCCTTTGCTTCGGTAATACGCGGAGAAATGCGCATATGCCTCGTCGGTTTGCTTATCGTCAAACCCATAGCATTCCTTTAGATGATGCCTGACGGGCGGACCCACGAATGCCAGCAGGCGTTTTTCGTCGTTTTCCTCCATGCCGATGCACGAAAACATATGGCGAACGGCGTTCACGCAGCCTTCTCCGGAATCTGCGATAGTACCGTCAAAGTCGAAGAATACGGTGTCATAGTGTTTGTCTTTGCCTGAGATGTGGTGGATCATGATCTCTCCTTGTATACATATATCGATGCGTCTTCCACGCCGAACAATTCAAAGCCCTGCCGACCCGCTTCAATCAGGTATCCGGCGATCTCGTAGGAAATGGCCTGCCCGCGTAAAACCACGGTTTCTGCGGGGGGATAAACGCCCGCCGCGCAGGCACTCACCCTGCCGGGTGCGTGCTCCAGCCGCAGCTTTTCTATATTACCGCAATTGCGTGAATTTTGCGAATATTTTGTGGCTGCGGGCATGCTGTACGGCGAAAAAAACAAGTTTCTGCCGCGTATGCGTTCGGTTCTGCGCAGCGACTCATAAAGCCTGTCCAGATGGGCTGCGGTGTTTCCCGGTGAGAGCATCAGCAGAATGTGCTTCATGTCTGCCGCCTCCACATGAATTCCTTCACGTGAAAGCATGGCTTTGATAGTGAGACCCGTGTGACCGGTGCCGCTCACGTCGATCACGGATTTTAACGGATCTCGCGCTGCTATGCTCTCATGAGCCATATCGGGGCAGGCGTAGCCAGGCAGTGCGCAAACCATCTCTTCGAACCGCCGCAGCAGGCTGGTAACGCGGTAGATTTCCTGCTCGCCCTTGTCACGCATGTAAGCGTATGCGTAATCCAGTGAGCTAAGCAGTACATAAGACGGGCTGGTCGTTTGTATCATAGACAGCGCATTAACCGCTTCGCGGGGGTTCACAAGCGCGTTTTTACCGACACAAAGGCAAGCGCATTGGTTCATTGCGGGCAGCGTTTTGTGAGCGCTTTCCGTCCAGATATCCGCGCCCGCGTGCGCGGGGGATATGGGCAGCATTGGTGAATACGCAAAATGCGCCGCATGCGCCGCGTCTACCAGAAGCGGTACACCCGCTCTGTGAGCAATCTGCGAAACCTCTTCGATATCACAGCAAAGGCCGAAATAATTCGGATAGGTGATATAGACGGCAGCTGCGTCCTTGTGTACGCGCAGCGCTTCTTTTAAATCCTCAGCGTCCATCACCGCCGGATAATCGGAGGGAGGTGCGCTTAAGAACACAGGCGATATACCAAACATATGAATCGCATTGGCCGCGCTTACATGCACGCCGCGCGGGAAGACCACTTTTTTGCCTCGCATCAGCGACAGCATGGCGAGCACACCCGCCGTGGAACCGCCTGTGGTGTAATACGCGGCAGCGGCGCCGATAAACTCGGCATGGTGCTTTTGCGATTGCAGTATCGCTCCGGTGGGCTTTAGCAGATTATCCGCGCCCGGAAGCTCAGTGATATCACACGAGAGCATCTCACCGCCGAAAAAGCCCGCATCGCCTTTATGCCCCGGCATGCAGAACCGAATTTTCGCGTTGTCGCAAACCGATGCCACTGCATCCATAATAGGTGTTTGTCTGTCCACTTTTCCCCTCACCTCAACAATATGATATACGATATAGACAACCCTTTCACATTTAGCCAAAGTATGAGATAATAACGTCAACAGATGAAAAGGGGTGCGTTATGAATAAAACCGAACGCGATAACATGCTGCTCTTTTCCAAGGAGCGCGTGGC
>JAEWQS010000149.1 GCA_023399095.1 Bacillota bacterium | reverse complement strand
AAAAATTTGACTGGGGGATATCATCTGTTATTAAAATAGCGTTCTGCCTGCATATACCCCTGCGATAAATATCGTGCTGATCAGAATAAAATGCAGAATGAACCAGCCGACCTTTCCGTATCTTAATAACTCCTGATCGAGCGGCTTCCTTGATTCTGCAGGGACAATGATGCCGCCGACCCATTCAAACACCAGAACAAAGATCCACCACCATGTATATGTCACCCATACATTCCATGAAGGGTTATATTTAATAAGCTGGGTTTGGTTTTCGGCCCATACTTCTATAAGCACACCAAGATGGACAAGAACCCAATAAAAAGGAATCTTAAATAGCCATGATTTTGGGCTGAACCTCACGCCGAACAGAATGAGAGCGGGAAACATGGTGAGAATCAATGTGAGGGGCATAATGAACAAATTCGGAAACAGCCTGTAAGGAAAGTAATAGAAATTCAGCTTGATAAAAATATAGCATAAAATATTGCCGATGATTGCGCTTAACAGAAACAGTGCGCCATATCTTTTCCAGTTCTTTCTCATGATAAGCAAAGAGATAACGGTGGACACTGCAATTGAGGAGATTGACAAATAAGTTTCTATATTCCACCCAATATTCATTTGAATGACTCCCGATAAAATCAGATAAATATAGCATAGACGGGATGTAAATCAATTATTCTTATTGGTATTAGATTGGATTAAGAAGCTGTGCTTATAAGGAGCGGCATGCTGTTTGATCTATTATGGGGCTGTTTGCCTTGATACGAATTTAATTCTTCAAAATGCGAAGGGACTGCAAGGCCAATCAGCATAAAATGAGCCTGTTCAGCAAACTATAAATGTCCAGAGATTGATCCTTTTGCCTAAGTAGGGCTGTATTCAGCTGCAAGGTTCAAAAGACGGCCGGAGCACCTACTGTTACCATAACCCATCGATAAAGTACCGCACAAAATTAAAGACCGTCCCTTCTGGAAAAGCAACTTTAAGCCCTCTTTCAAAGTGAGGTCCGAAAGGAATTTCCCGGGACGGATTTTGAGATCCTGTTAATAAATGATGTTTGTGTGTCGCGCGGCACATCATCTGCCACCTAGCAGATTAAATTGTTGTCTACTCCTGCAGATGACTCCATGCAGAGTTCTGGTATTCCTGTGAGTTTAAGTAATCGGATACGTCCTCCGGATAGCCCGCGATGCGGCGCAGTGTGCCGTCTAACGTGATATTGAAGCCTTCACCGCTTAGCGAAATAAAGACTTTGCGCTGTCCGTTGGATTCCATTGTATCGGGCTCAACGTGAATCACATAATTGACATCGGTCAGATCGCCGCTGCTTGCGTCCGAATAGTCGACCTTTTCTCCCTGTGCGCCCTTTGCGTGTGCTTCAAGATAAACGGCTTTCGAGACCATCACAAAGCTGCCCTTGCCGACCGGTGTGTCCTGTGTGAGCGGAAGCGGATTGCCGTTATCATCGAGAATACTGTAATTTGTCCACGCTTTGTCGTCTGTGGTATTGAGTGATATGCCCAAATTTTCACAGACCGCTTCGCCGCCCGCGTCAAATGTTACATCAATCGGCGCGTCGCCAAGCATATCTGAAATAAAGCCCGAGGTATCAAGTGTTGTTTTTAGCCAGCAAATACCCTGATAGCTGCCGGCAACCTGACGGTTGTCGTTTGCGTCGATCTTATGCAGATAGATATCGCACTCATAGTTGGCATAATATTCGGGCGCGAGTTCATCCTTCCATTCACCGGAAGCTTCAATGATAAAAATGCTGGGGTCATAAAGGCTGCTTTGACTTTGGCTCGGTGCCGCCGACGGTGTGGCGGCATCGGACGGCTGGGGCTGATCCGGCGCGCCCATCGGAAGTGATGAAGGCGTAGGCGTGGGCGTTGCGGATACGCTGCCGTCAGCCGGAGCACCACTGCAGGCACCAAGCAACAGAGTCAAACACGCAATGATTATTACAAATGTTTTTTTCATAACTAATTCTCCATTATATAAGTAAAACTAATTATATATTATATAGAACAAAATGGGAATATCATCAAATATTAAATTTTAATTTATTAGAAATAGACTTAATAGCATTAATGACTAATTATATTACATTTGTAATATCAAGACTTCTCTTTTGTCATACAAAATCAATGACATTTAATATTTGTTACCCCCACTTCATTTTTATATGATCAGTGTAATAACATTTCTTTTTAATTCAACAGCGGTTTTCGCATTTTTAATAAAAAACAAGGAGGAAAACAAGTGAAAAAAGTTGTAACGATTCTGTTGTGCCTGACAATGATTATTGTTATGGTTGGCTGCAGCAGTACCACGCCTTCAGCCGAATCCAAAAGCCCTGATGTACAACCGGAGGCAGCTGAGCAGGAGACAACCGAGGCAGCCGCACCGGAAGAACCTTCCGAGGCCAGTGAGGGCGGTCGTGTTTTCGGTTATACCTGTATGGATGGTACAAACCCGTTCTTTGTGGCTTTGGAAGGAGCCATAAGAGAAGTGGTTGAATCCAATGGTGACACGCTAATTTCTATGGATCCTGCCAATGATTCCAACACCCAGATTGAGCAGATCGAAGATATGATCTCCAGAGGCGTAGAGCTTATGTTCGTCAACCCCGCCGATGCTGATGGCATTATACCCGGTCTGGATTTACTGAAAGACGCTGGCGTGCTGATGTTTGGTTTTGATACCGAAGTTGGCGACATGAGCTACCTGCAGTCCTATGCCGGTTCGGACAACTATAATGCCGGATATGTCTGCGGTGAAGACCTTGCTAAGAAATGCCCGGATGGCGGCGACATTATCGTATTAGACTCCCCCACCATGCAGTCTGTCACCGACAGAGTCAACGGCTTTATGGACGCAATCGGTAAATCCGGCGTAACCTTTAACGTTGTCGGTCAGCAGGATTGCCGCGGCAATCAGCAAGAAGCCGCCAATAACGCTGAAGACCTGCTTAACGCCCATCCTGACGTCGTTGCAATATTCGGCGGCAACGATCCTACCGCTTTAGGCGCTTATTCCGCAGCAGAAGCAGCCGGCGTTAAGCCCCTTATCTATGGCGTTGACGGATCCCCCGATGTAAAATCGTTGCTGAAGGATACGATAATTGAAGGTACCGGCGCTCAATCTCCTGTCACAATTGGCAAAACCATTGCCGATACAGCCTACGCGTACCTGGGTGGACAGGATGTGGAAGCGTATATTCCTATTGAAACTTTCTTAATCACTGCCGATAACGTTGATGATTACGGCACCGATGGCTGGCAATAAGCAATAGCGGCATAAAAAGGCTTTGCTCCGCTCTGCGGGGTAAAGCCTTTTATTACAAAGATCCAATATAATTTGTTTTGGATCGTGACAAGACAGGCGGTGAATGAATTTGAGTGATAGCTATCTACTTGAAATGAAGGGAATAAGCAAGAAATTCCCCGGTGTCCTGGCATTAAAAAAAGTTGATCTGCAGCTGAAAGCCGGTGAGGTGCATGCACTTATCGGAGAGAACGGCGCAGGCAAATCGACACTCATTAAGGTTCTGGGCGGAATTTACCATGCTGAAGAGGGCGAAATCTTCATTGAGGGAAAAAAGGTTGCCATGAGAGATGTTAAAGCGTCTCAGGAAAACGGTGTGGCTATTATCCATCAGGAGCTGGTATTGGTTCCGCATATGACAGTGGCGGAAAATATCTACCTTGGACGTGAGCAGGGGCCTAAGATAAATATCAATCGCAGAAAGATGTCGAGAGATGCGCAAGCTCTTCTGGATGCCTATGATATGAATATTAATGCAGATTCAATGATCTGCAAACTGACAATCGCGCAACGGCAGATGGTTGAAATCGTCAAGGCTATATCATACCAGTCAAAGATTCTGGTTATGGATGAACCGACTTCATCGATATCGGATAAAGAGGTCGGGTTTCTGTTTAAAACAATGCGTACCTTAACGGAAAAAGGCGTCGGTATCATCTATATTTCTCACAAAATGAGCGAGCTATCAGAAATCTGCGACCGCGTCACAGTCATGCGCGATGGGCAGACAATCGGCACCAAAGTTGTCAGTGAATCAACAAAGGACGAGCTGATAGCGATGATGGTAGGCCGCGAGCTGAAAAACTATTATACGCGGGATTTTCTGACGCCGGGAGATGTGATTTTAAAATGTGAGCATATATCCGACGGCAAAATGGTAAAAGACGTATCGTTTGAGCTTCGCAAGGGCGAAATCGTCGGTTTTGCGGGTCTGGTTGGGGCAGGAAGAAGTGAAACGATGAAAGCGATCTTTGGCCTGTCAGAAGTTTCTAAGGGAGACATCTGGCTGAATGGTAAAAAGATAAAAATCAAGTCGTCGTTTGAAGCTCTTAAGCGCGGCATCGCTCTTGTACCGGAGGACCGCAAGCTAGAGGGCCTCTATAAAGCACAAAGCGTCAGGTTTAACTCAACTATCGAAGTTCTTGATGAATTCCTGAAATATTTAAAATACAGCTTCAAGAAGGAAACAGAAATCACGCAGCGATATATTGATATGATGTCGACCAAAACGCCCAGCCAGCTGCAAATTATCAATAATTTGTCCGGCGGCAATCAGCAAAAGGTGATGATCGGGCGATGGCTTGCGACAGACCCCAAAATATTGATTCTTGACGAACCCACCAGAGGCGTCGATGTGGGCGCGAAGGCAGAGATATACTCAATCATGAATGAACTCGTTAAGAAGGGAATGTCTATCATTATGATTTCATCCGAGTTGCCTGAAATTATTAATATGAGTGACAGAGTTTATATCATGAACAGCGGCAGAATGAAGGGATGTCTTTCCCATTTAGATATCACGCAGGAAAAAGTCATGCAGATGGCAGCTAAATAGCAAGGGGGAATGTAACTTGGCAGCTAGATTTAAGGATTCAGTCCTGAAGTTTTTTACAAATAATATAGGCATTATCATTGCGTTTGCGGCGATGTGTCTCTTTCTTAAGTTTTTTCCTACGACCAGCGATACCTTTTTGACAGAAAAGAACATTTTCAATATTCTTCGGCAAAATTCAATTAACCTCTTTCTGGCTACGGGTATGACCATGGTCATCATACTGGGGGGAATAGACCTTTCCGTCGGGTCGGTTATTGCTTTGTCCGGGTGCGTCGCGGCAGGGTGCGTCACAGATATGGGCATGAGCGAAATTGCCGGGTTTTTAATTGGCATATTGATCGGTGCCCTTATTGGTATGTTTAACGGTCTGATTATCTGCAAAACGCAAATCCCTCCCTTTATTGTGACACTGGCCTCTATGAACATTGCTAAGGGTTTGGCGCTCGTTTATACAGAAGGTGCTCCCATCCGTTGTATGACCGAAAACTGGAAGTTCCTTGGTGCTGGCTATATCGGTGCTGTGCCTACACCCGTGTACTTAATGATTATTATTTTTATTATCGCGACACTGATTTTATACAGAACGCATTTGGGCCGTCACATATATGCCGTTGGCGGCAATACAATGGCAGCAAGATTTTCGGGAATCAACGTGCAGAAAGTCAAATTTTTCGTGTATACATATACTGGTGTTATGGCCGGACTGGCAGGTGTGGTCACCGCATCAAGACTGTACTCAGGCCAGCCGACCGCAGGAGAAGGCGCTGAAATGGACGCGATTGCCGCCGTCGTTGTCGGCGGTACATCCATGAGCGGCGGTTCCGGCCGCCTTGGGGGCACGCTGATTGGTGTGCTCATCATCGGCGTGCTTAACAACGGCCTTAATTTGATGGGTGTCGATTCCAACTGGCAGTATATTGTGAAAGGATTCGTTATACTGCTTGCTGTCTATATTGACTTCCTGAGAAACAGAAAAGCGGAAAGATAACACGACAAACGCAAAAGCCCGAACGCCCGCTCCAAGACTGACCAGGCAGCGGGCTTTCGGCAATTATTGCTATAGACAATACGTACACGCAATCATCATGAATATGCTATAATAAACAATCTGGGGAGCAAGGCATAATACAAGGTGAGGGTATTATTTATGAGGCTCTTTAAGCAGGCAGTCATATTACTACTGGCAATTTGCGTTGCCGGGGTTCTATGCGGCTGTAAGTCATCCAAATTCAATATCCGGCAAGAGATCCATGAACCACGATTATTCGGGGCGACTTACATGACGAGAAACAATCCGTTCTTTGATGTATTGCACGATGCCATTAACGTTGTGGTCGAAGGCAACGGCGATATATTGATTTCAAGAGACCCTCAGCAAGATCAGGAGAAACAGAACGCACAAATTCTTGAGATGATAAACGAAGGGATTGAAGTGCTGTTTTTAAATCCTGTTGACTGGGAAGCTGTAAAGCCCGCGCTGGAGGCCTGCCGAAAAGCAGGCGTTATCATCATTAACATCGATACTGTTGTAAAGGACAGAGAGTATGCTGTTTCTATAATTGAAACGGACAATTATCTGGCCGGTGTGCAATGCGCGCAGGATATGATGGAGCGGATAGAAAGCGCCCGTATCGTCATTTTAGATAATCCAATACAAACCTCCATTTCTAACCGTGTGCAAGGATTCTTAGATACGATTGAAAACGACGACCGATATAAGGTTATATATACCGAATCGGGCGCCGGTGAGATTGAAGTGGCAACCCATGTCATGGGAGAATTTTTAAAGCGAAACGAAGACTTTGATGTCGTAATCGGAGGGAACGACCCTTCCGCGCTTGGCGCGCTGGCGGCGCTGCAGCAATATCACATGGATGACTTAGGTATTTTAATTTACGGAATTGATGGCTCTCCCGATTTCAAATCCATGCTCAATATCGGTTTTGTGACCGGAACAAGTGCCCAAAGCCCCAAGACCATCGGGACGGTTGCTGCTGAGACAGCTTATTCATATCTGGCCGGAAACGAAGTTGAGGAGTATATCAGTATTCTACCGTCAATGGTGACGAAAGAAAATTTATCGGAATATTCGATCAATGGATGGAATTAAGCGTATAAAATGGAATAATAACTTATTGTTGGTTTACCGTTGGGGAATTCTGTTCCTGAATTTCTTTTCGGTTGTGGCTATTAGCGTTTTCATTTACGTAACAACAATTCAAATACTGGGCTATTATCATGCCAGAGAATTTCTTGATTCTGTTGCGGCATTACCCAAGGATTCTTTGGCTGATGTTGGTGTTTGTGCCACGTTAATGGTTATGCTGTCCACCACTTTTGTTCTCAGGGAATATGTATTTCGCAACAAAAATAAAATCATCATTGGCACACTCGCTTTTGATTTTTTACTATGCATGTTTATCATGTATACATTAAATTTCAACTATAACGGCATCGTACTCTATGTTTTTGTGAATTTATTAAACTACGTCCGCAATGGCCGAGGACGATTTCTATTCATGGCGTTTGCGATTTTGCTATACCTGTTAACCGACTACGATTTTATGAGATTATATTTGCGGCTGTACAGCATCGTGGACTATATATCGTATTACAGCTCCTCCAGCCAGCAATACTTTTACAGCATCTACAATATTATCATTTCCTTTAATATAATACTGTTTTTAGGATATTGCATATGCGTGATATATGTCCAGCGCGGTACGATCGAGGAGGTCAACTCACTATATAAGGAACTTCAAACGGCAAATGAGCAGCTTCAAGAATATGCAATGATGACAGAGAAAATGACGCAAACCAAAGAGCGCAACCGGCTGGCCAGAGAGATTCATGACACAATCGGTCATACATTGACCGGGATTTCTGTCGGGTTGGATGCGTGTATTGCGATTGTCAAGGAGGACCCTGTCCAAACAAAAAAACAGCTTGAGATCATTTCAGATGTGGCACGGGTGGGCATCAATGATATCCGCCGCTCGGTCAATGAACTTCGCCCCGACGCTCTCGAAAGACTGAGCCTTGATGTGGCAATCCGTAAAATGGTCTCTGATATGAATTGCATGTCAGATACAAAAATCCATTTTATCTGTGAATTGAGCCAAATGAATTTCGACGCCGATGAGGAAAATGCGATTTATCGTGTTATTCAGGAAAGCATCACCAATTCCTTGCGGCATGGCCGTGCGGAAACAATACATATCAAGATGAGCCGTCTGGAAAATGATTTGATACTTACGATCAGGGACAATGGCATTGGCTGCAAGGAGATGAAACATGGTTTCGGAATAAAGCACATCATTGAACGTATACATATGCTTAAAGGGACTGTATCGTTTGACGGTTCCGACGGGTTCGTTGTTGAGGCAAAATTACCGATTCGCTGGAGGAAAGACGCATGATTAATGTGCTGGTTGCTGACGATCAGGAACTGATTCGTCAAAGCCTTCAAATCGTTCTGAATAATCAATCCAATATAACAGTCATAGATGTTGCAAAAGATGGTGCCGAGGTAATAAGCAGCGTCCAAAGACACAAGCCTGACGTCATTCTGATGGATATCCGCATGCCAAAGATGGATGGCGTGCAGTGCACAAAAATCATTAAAGAAACGTATCCTCAAATGAAAATCATTATTTTGACCACGTTCGACGATGATGAGTATATCTATAGCGCGCTCAAATATGGCGCCAGCGGATATCTGCTCAAGGGTGTATCTATGAACGATCTGGTAAGTGCCATCGTCACTGTACACAGTGGACGGGCTATGATTAATCCGGATATCGCTACCAAAGTGCTGCGCCTGTTTTCTCAGATGGCCCATTGTGATTTTTCCATTCAGGTGGGCAGCCATGCAATCGAGGCTCTCACTAAGACAGAATGGAAGATCATCGCGAAGGTGGAGGAGGGTGCGAGCAACAAAGAAATTGCCGAATCCCTTCGTCTCTCTGATGGAACAGTGCGCAACTATCTGAGCACAGTTCTTAACAAGCTGGACTTAAGAGACCGGACACAGCTTGCCATTTGGGCTGTGCAGACAAATGTCGGAAAGCGGATACGAAATGAGGATTAACGCGAAAGCCAAGCAAATAATATCGACAGCGTTGTGCGCATGCCTGCTGGCAGCAGCTGCCATCCTTGCTGCTTATATGCCCAAAAAAGAAATTGTTTTGGAATTCGGTATGTTTACAGGCAGCAACTGGGATGTCGAAAATGCAAACAGCTTTACGATTATTGATGAAGCCATTGAGCGCTTTGAGTCTGAGCACCCCGGTATCAAGATACATTATTACAGCGGTGTACTCAAGGAGGATTATTCAGAATGGTTTTCCCGAAAGCTCTTGGCGGGAGATACACCAGATGTTTTTATGATATTAAGCAGTGATTTTAATCAGTTTTCTTCGATGGGAGTGCTGAAAGATCTAGGTGATCTGATATCTAGAGACGACAGCTTTGACATGAATAGATTCTATACCAGTTCCCTTCATACCGGCTTATATAACGGGTATCAATATGCCTTGCCGTATGAAACAAATCCCACGCTGATGTTCGTCAATAAAACGCTTCTTGATAATGAAGGCATTGATGTGCCAGCGCTCGATTGGACATGGAACGATCTATATGACATCTGTAGAAAAGTAACGAAAGACACCAATGGAGACGGTATTATAGACCAGTTCGGGACATACAACTATACCTGGCTAAATGCCATATATTCCAATGGCGGTAATCTTTTCGATGAGAACGGTGACAATGCATACTTAACGAATAATAACGTCATGGAGGGTTTGAAATATATTTATAGTTTAAACGAATTAAATCAGGGACAAAAAGTAACTCAGGAAAATTTCAATAGCGGCAGGGTTGTCTTTATGCCGCTGACATTTGCCGAATATCGCACCTATAAAACGTATCCCTACAAAATTAAGAAATATGCCAATTTTCAATGGGACTGTATCACTCTTCCCTCCGGCCCCTCGGGTGAAAACGCGTCGCAAGCCGACACCTTGCTGGTCGGTGTCGGCGCGAATACAAATTATGAAGCCTTGGCTTGGGAGTTTTTAAAGCTGTTAACGTGCGACGAAAAAACGCAAACAAATATATACCGCTATTCTCAAGGTGCTTCTGTGCTGAAGGCGGTGACGGGTTCTGAATTGGCTGAATCCATCATTCAAAGGAATATGGAAGAGGGCGATACGGTCATTAGTTCTGATGTGTTGTCACGTGTGATTAACGATTGCATTGTCTCTCCCAAGTTCAAAAAATATGAGCAAGCCATCGGATTGGCTGAAAATGAAATATTCAAGATTCTTGATGAACAAAAGGATATCGACAGCTCGCTGAAGATATTACAGAGAAATATAAACAGTTATTTGCGTCAATAGAACTTCATCGTTAATATACCCCAAGTCCAGTAGTGAATATGTTGTCATTGAAGAATTGCACGGATAGACATGCCATATGTCTGCATAAGGATCAGCAGGTTCATACTCTTTGCCTTTAATAGAGTATCCAAACTATGCTTGCATTGATGAAATTTCAAGCAAAGACTTGGCTGTGTAATCATCCGTTACCAGTATATCAATAGTGTTCGTTCTAAGTCCTCCAATAATTGAAAGAACCTTATGGCTCCCTGTGGCAATACAAATCACCTTTTTAACCGCAGTAAGAGAGTCTTCGTTAATCGCGATGAGCTTTTTGTTATGTTCATTATCTAAGAATTTCCCCATGATGTTAAATCTTCTGCCGCAGATATCTCCGACCGCCCTCTCAGAATCCTGCTCAAACATTGTTTTGATGACAAATGGGTTAAGCAAGGCTTTGTTATCGAATGATTTATGGTCATCATAATATTCCGGCATGGCCCCAATACTGACAATGGCAGCATCAAGATTTGTCCATTTTTCCGCAACATCCTGCATGGACTTGCTTTTCATGTATAACTCCCGATCGTTTAATGACTCGGCATAAGCGGGCGCATAAATGAAACAAGGGTCGCCATGTAACTTTTCAGCAAATTTTCTCACCATCTCATTTAATTGAAATTCGGAAGAAACGTTATTGGTTCCGCCAAGAAGCGGGACGACCTGTATATCGTGAAGATTATTGTTATTATTGAAAGAGTGCATGAACTCATACATTGTTGTCCCCCAAGCGATACCGATGCTTGAATGGCTTGCCAGCTCTTCTTCTGCAATGTATGTCCCCTGTGAGGCAATGATTTTTGTAAGAATATTATTAGAATTTATGCTTGTAGGCACCACGAAACACTTCTTTAAATTGCCATACATGCTCAATATCTCATTTGAAAGCTGTTCATTATATTTCTTGGGGTTTTTAATATTAATTTCAACAATACCATAGTCTCTGGCATCGGACAGTATTATACAAACAGAAGATTTTGATAAGCCCAATTCTTTTGCAATCATGCTCTGGGTGTTTCCATCAATATAGTACATTTGCGCTATTTTCACCATGATTTCTTCATCGTACTTGGGAGTCAAGCTTTTGTCCTCCTGGTTATACTTTGAAAATATTATATTGTAAGTGAAAAATAATATCAATAGATGTATGAATAAATTTATAAAACATTTCAATAACATTAACACTGAAAATAAATTTAAAAATAAATTTAATAAAGTATTGATATATGTCATGACAAATGATATTATACAATTACATAATGTACTTAGCTTGTACTTATGACACGTTATAGTCCATAGCCATAAAGGCTTGTTGATAATTGACCTAAGGTTATGACAATTAAGGATTCAAGTTTATGAAGCTTTATTAGTTAAAGCGATTGACCCTTTACCAGAGCGTGTGATGACTTAGACAACCTCTTAGCTACAAATAAAATTCAGACAGGAGATTCATTGATATGTACAGCGAAGATAAAAGGGCAATTATAAAAGCGGCGCTTGAGCTTAAAAAGAATGAATTGATCGCGCTTTCAGGCGGCAATGTCAGTGTGCGTAAAGAGAATGGAGACTACATCGTCACGCCCTCGGGTATGCCTTATGAGGAAATGAATGAAGATGACCTCATTGTGTTTAATAAAGAGGGAGAGATCATTGAAGGGCACAGAAGACCATCGGTTGATACGATTGCACTTGAATATATATACCAGAATATGCCCGAGGTGAATGCGATTATACACACACATCAAGTGTATGCAACAGCGGCAGGACTGATTGCCGACCAGCTCCCGGTTGCGGTAACAACGCTTTCCAATGTGACATTGGGCGCGGTTAACGTGGCTCCTTACAGCAATCCGGGCAGCCTTGAGATGGGTATACAGACAGTGAAATATGCAGAAGGAAAAAGAGCGGTGATATTGAAGCACCACGGTGTCGTCACGATTGGGGCAAACCTGAAGGAAGCGCTTTATGCGGCCGTTTACATGGAGACAGCCGCAAAGACGTATCTTGTCGCAAGAGCAGCGGGCGTCCCCGATTTGATGAATGAAGAACAGAATCGGCAGGCAGTAGAAGTGTTTATGGATTATGGCCAAAAGTAGGCTTGTCATCGAACAGCATTAAAATAACTGATGTAAAGTCAATATGCTTTGCAGAGGGTTTGAGGTGGCCAGTATGAGAGAAAGATTCTTTATCGGGCTTGATAATGGCGGAAGCGTGACAAAGGCGGGGATGTTCGATCAAAACGGCAACGAAGTTGCCGTATCCAATCGACTCGTGCCGCCCATCATCCCTCGCGTGGGACACGTTGAAAGAAACTCGAACCAACTGTTTGAGGCCAACGTGCAATGCATACGGGAGGTCATACAAAAATCGGGCATTAACCCGGCTGATATCAACGCCATATCGGTTACGGGGCACGGTAACGGTTTGTATTTGGTGGGTAAAGACGGAAAACCTTCTTATAATGGTATCAACTCAACGGATACACGCGCGGCCGGATGTGTCAACCGCATATATCATACAGGGACGATTCATCAAATACTCCCTGTCACCAATCAAAATATCTGGGCAGGTCAGCTCTCTGCGTTGCTTTCTTGGTTTAAAGCCAATAAGCCTGAGGTGCTTGATCGCTCACACTACGCGTTTTCATGCACAGATTTTGTGCGGTATTGCCTCACAGGCGAAGCCTATGGTGAAATGACGAACATGTCAACGGTCAATTTGATGAATCTGGCCACAAAAGAGTATGACGACGAGATACTAAAGCTGTTTGATATCAGCGAATATAAACATCTTCTGCCCCCGATACGGGAATCGCATGAAATTTGCGGATATATCACGCAAGATATTGCGGATATGACAGGACTCATTTGCGGGACACCTGTGGTGGGCGGGCTGGTTGATTTTGCGGCTTGTCCTTTGGCAACAGGCATCGCCAATGAAGAACAACTGAGCATGACAACCGGCACATGGGCAATATGCATTTACCTCACGAAAACGCCCATATCCGACATTGATTTGTTAATGACGTCACTGTATCCGATGGAAGGCCTTTATTCCATCATGGAAGGCAGTATGACCTCAGCCAGTAATTTGGAGTGGTTTGTCCAAAAGATGATGAAAAAGGAGAAACAGGAAGCTGAGGAAGCTGGAAAGAGCGTATACCAGCTATGCAACGAAATGGTAGCGAGCATCGAACCGGAAGACTCTTCGGTGGTGTTTTTACCATATTTATATGGCACCAATGTCAATGCGGAAGCGAAATCGTGCTTCATGGGGATCAACTACTTACATGAGCGGGCGCATCTTGTGCGGGCGATTTACGAAGGCGTTGCATTCTCAACCATGATGCACGTGGAGAAACTGCTTAAATTTAAAAAGGGGCAGTTTCAAACAGTACGGGTTTCCGGCGGTGCAACGAGGTCTAAAGAATGGATGCAGATATTTGCCGATTTGCTTCAGATGCCCATTGAGGTCCCCGACGCGAATGAACTCGGAGCCATGGGGGCGGCAATGTGTGCGGCGGTGGGTGTAGGAGAGTTCGCTTCATTTGAAGAGGCCATACAGAGCTTTCTGCATGTGAAATACATCTGTCAGCCAAATTCGAGTAAGAAGGAAATATATCAACAAAAATACGAACTCTATAAAAAACTGGTGCTCAACATGAACGGGCTCTGGGGAGAATGGAACAAGATCTTCGAAAAATAATTTAACGCTTTAGGTGACCACTTCGCATTTTTTGGAGATCAGAGTGCGTTTTATCGCACTTTGGAGCTGTTTTGAATAAAAATTTAAATAAGATGGTGACGAAATGAAAAAGTATCCCGATGATCTGCTGCTAAATATGTATCACAACATGCTGCTCACGCGAAAGTTTGAAGAAAAGGTAGCCTACTTTTTCTCCATGGGCATGGTGCACGGAACGACGCATCTTTATGCAGGTGAGGAAGCGGTTGCAGCGGGCGTTTGTGCGGCGATGACACCGGAGGATCTCATGACATCGACGCATCGCGGCCATGGCCACTGCATCAGTAAAGGTATTGACTTAAACCGCATGATGGCTGAGTTGCTTGGGAAAGAGACCGGATATTGCAAAGGAAAAGGCGGCTCCATGCACATTGCCGATCTGGAGCGCGGAAATCTGGGCGCTAATGGTGTGGTGGGCGGCGGTCTGCCGATTGCTGTCGGTGCGGCGATGACCACAAAGATGAAGAAAATAGACCGTATCGTGGTGTGTTTTTTTGGTGACGGAGCAACGAACCAAGGTAGTTTTCATGAAGCTTTGAACCTTGCTTCAGTTTGGAAGATGCCGGTTTTGTTTGTCTGTGAAAACAATCAGTATGGGATGTCCACATCTATTAAGAGAAGTATGAATATATCAGATGTCACTGATCGTGCGTCGGCATATGGTATGCCCGGAAAAACAATTGACGGAAATGATGCCATACTCGTCTATGAGGAAACGCTCAAAGCGCGCGAATACGTCATGCAGAAGGGGCCGATGTTGCTGGTTTGCGAAACATACCGACACATGGGGCATTCAAAAAGCGACGCATGCGTCTATCGCTCTAAGGATGAACTGGCCCAATGGAAGATGAAAGACCCGATTGACAGGCTTGTCAAGTATCTCGTCGACAATAAATACAAAACTCAAAAGGAATGCGACGAGCTCGATAAAAAGGCAATGGAAGAGATTGAAGCGGCGGCTGAATTTGCGAAGGAAAGCGCATACCCATCGCTTGATACCATACTGGAGGATGTATATGCATAAGGAGGTTGTCATGCGGGAGATTACATATGCGCAGGCTATCAAGGAAGCGATGAGCGAAGAGATGCGCGCAGATGAGAATGTATTTTTAATGGGGGAAGATGTTGGGCTATACGGCGGCGCATTTGGTGTTTCCGTCGGCATGTTTGACGAATTTGGTGAGGAACGCGTAAAGGATACGCCTATTTCCGAAGCAGTCATAGCAGGTGCGGCGGCAGGTGCGGCGGTGACGGGAATGCGCCCCATCGCGGAGATTATGTTTAGCGATTTCACAACGATTTCGATGGATCAGCTCGTGAACCAGGCCGCAAAGATTCGGTATATGTTTGGCGGGAAGGCAAAAGTGCCCATGGTACTGCGTGCGCCAAGCGGCTCGGGAACAGGTGCGGCCGCGCAGCACAGCCAAAGCCTTGAAGCCTGGTTTTGCCATGTGCCCGGATTGAAGGTCGTTATACCATCGACACCATACGACGCCAAAGGACTGCTGAAGTCTGCAATAAGAGACGACAACCCTGTGATGTTTTTTGAGCAGAAGCTTTTATATCGCAAGAAAGGGCCGGTGCCTGAAGAGGAATATACCATTCCGCTTGGTGTTGCGGATATTAAAAGGGAAGGCGAAGATGTGACGATCATCACTTATGGGCGAATGGTGCCAATTTGTCTCCAAGCAGCTGAAGATCTTAGCGCTCTGGGGGTCAGTGTGGAAGTGGTGGATCCGCGAACGCTTATTCCGCTTGATAAAAACACGCTGATCAAATCTGCAAAGAAAACCGGGCGTGTACTCATCGTGCACGAAGCGTGCCAAACGGGAGGCTTTGGCGGTGAGCTTGCTGCCGTGATAGCGGATAGCGATGCCTTTTTTTATCTGGACGCACCCATAAAACGGCTGGGTGGTCTGGATGTACCCATACCCTATTGCCCTGAGCTCGAGAAGAATGTGGTACCCACAACCGAGTCGGTGATAAATGCAGTACAGTCGCTTTTAAGATAAGGAGAACGAGATGGCGCAGGAAGTGATCATGCCAAAAGCGGGTATGGCAATGGAGGAAGGCAAGGTTGTTCGCTGGCTGAAGAATGAAGGCGACGCAATCACGCAAGGCCAACCGCTGCTAGAGATAGAAACCGATAAAGTCACGATGGAGGTTGAAGCCGCAACATCGGGCTTTTTGATTAAGATTCTCGCACGGGAAGGCGATACCGTTCCGGTTACGACGGTGATTGCATATATCGGAGATAGGGGAGAGACGGTTGTTGAGCATCCTGTAAATGAAATGGTGCCCGAAAAAATGATAGAAACGGATGTCACGGCTAAGCCCGAAAAAATGGCACTCATGCCGCATGAACATGGCAAGATTGCTGCGACGCCGATGGCAAAGACGATTGCACAGCAAAACGGTATTAAGCTGGAGAAGGTGACGCCTACTGGCGCATTTGGGCAAATACTTGCCCGAGACGTCCGTGCCGTCAAACAAAAGCCGGCAACACCGCTGGCACGCAGAATCGCTGAAGATATGAACGTGGACTTAAGCAGCGTATCCGGCAGCGGGCATAACGGAAAGGTCATGAAAGCCGATATATTGGCGGCTGTCCCGCAGATAACGGCTTTGGGCGAAGATGAAATCAGACCGCATTCGTCAATGCGCAAAGTGATTGCCAAACGCATGCTGCAGAGCCATCTGCAAATACCGCCTGTCACGCAGTGCTGCATCGCAGACGTGACCGAGCTTATGGCACTGCGCGAGCAAATTAATGCGCATAGCACAGTGCGTATATCTATCAACGACTTTATCATACTGAGTGTTGCCAAAACGCTTGAGCAGCAGCCATATATCAATGCGACGTTTACGGATGACGGTTTAATCATAAGAAAACACATCAATATCGGCATCGCGGTGGCTCTGCCGGAAGGTTTGATTGTGCCTGTTATCAAGGACGCAAATTTGCTGTCGCTCAAGGAGATATCGGAAACTGCCAGAACGTTGTCTGTGAAAGCCAAAGAAGGCAAGCTGTTGCCCGAGGAGTATTCGGGTGGGACATTCACCATCAGCAATCTGGGTATGATGGGAGTGACATCATTCACCCCCATTATCAATCAACCGGAAAGCGCCATACTCGGCGTATGCGCGGTGACACAGCAGCTTGAAATGGATGATGACGGTCGGATACAAAAACGGCTGAAGATGGGACTGAGCTTAACATACGACCACAGAAGCATCGATGGCGCTCAGGCGGCGATATTCTCTAACGGGATGACTGAGCTGCTGGAGCACCCGTTGATGATGCTGGTTTAGGAGACACTCATGGCATATAACATTATCATGCCGAAAGCCGGCATGGCGATGGAAGAAGGAAAGATCATCAAATGGCTGAAAGCCGAGGGTGACAGCGTGGAAAAAGGCGACGTCATTTTAGAGATTGAGACGGATAAAACGGTCATGGAAGTTGAGGCCGAGCATGCCGGTGTGCTGCTCAAAATCGTCGAGGAAGCCGGGCAAACCGTGCCGGTGACCGAGACCATCGGATACATCGGTGCCAAGGATGAAAGCCTCAAAACGCCGGGCGTAAAACCACAGCTTGATACGCCTGTTGAACCAAAGCCCTCGGATGGTTTTGATGTCGTGGTCATCGGCGGCGGGCCTGCGGGATATATCGCGGCAATCAAAGCAGCAAAGCTTGGCGGCAAGGTGGCTCTTGTGGAAAAGGATAAGGTGGGCGGCACTTGCCTTAACCGAGGCTGTATACCGACAAAGACATATCTTAAAACGGTAGAGATGATTGACCACCTTCGTGCATTGGGTCATCGCGGCGTGATGGTACAAGACGCCGCGTTTACAGTCAATATGGCCAAAGCGAAGGCTGAAAAGGACACGGTCATCCGGAAGTTGACGGGTGGCGTTGGCGCGCTGTTAAAGAGCAACGGGGTTGAGATCATTGAAGGTGAAGGCGTTGTCAAACCTGATAAAACCGTTGTGATTGATGGCAAAAGAACCATACAGACGAAAAATGTGATCTATGCCGGAGGATCAATCGCGCATAAGATTAACATTCCTGGCGCGGAAAACGGTCGTGTTGTGACGAGCGACGAGATACTTGATTTAACGACGATACCGGGCAGCCTTGTGATCATCGGCGGGGGTGTCATCGGTATCGAGATGGCCACGGTATTCAACCGGTTTGGCAGCAGGGTGCATATTATCGAGCTTGAAGAACGCATCATTCCCCAGATGGATATGGAAGTATCGGCAGCCATACGAAAATCGCTCGAAGCACAGGGAATCTTGATTTCCACCGGTACAAAGATCACCGGTTTTGATGAAACGGATAAAGGTCTGCGTGTTCTGATTGAGGGCAAAGACCCAGTGATATGTGATTTGGCACTTCTTTCAATAGGCCGCAAACCAGACCTCTCTGGGTTGAGGGATGTGGACGTCGAAATTGTGAAAGGATGTATTAAAACGAACAGCCAAATGCAATCCAGTGTGAATTGGATTTATGCGCCGGGTGATATTAATGGACAGCTCATGCTGGCCCACGCCGCTTTTAAGATGGGAGAGATATCTGCACTAAACGCTATGGGGCATGAATCAAGCGTAGACCTGCGATATGTACCCAAATGTATCTACACGATGCCTGAGGTGGGCTGCGTCGGGCTGGCAGAAGACCAAGCCAAAATAAAGCACGATATTAGCGTTGGAAAGTTCCCGTTTGGCGGGAACGGGCGCGCATTGGCATCTGATGAGGGCGTGGGCTTTATTAAAGTCGTCACGGACATAAAAAGCGGCGAGGTATTGGGTGTGCATATTGTAGGCCCGAATGCTGCGGAAATGGTGAATGAAGCCGCAGCGTTGATGGCGATGGAAATCACCGCCTATGAGATTGCCGACATCATTCATGCGCATCCGACATATTCGGAAGCATTTATGGAAGCCGCTGCGGACAGTGTGGGCCGATGCTTGCATCTGGCACCCAAAGAAAAGAAGGGGTACGTTTCAAATTCCGTGTATTCTCCAAAATGGATGTAATCACAAATAGTAAAAATGAGAGGTTTAAGAGAAGTTTTTATACTTAACCTTCTTGATTACAGTACATCACGTTCTTACGGCATGTCAAAGAGGAAAGGGCATTGCCCGATCCTTGATTTGGCGGCTAGAACGTGATATTTCTTTATTCTACTATTCGTTTCCTCAAAATATATAGAGAGTTGGGAATAATCTGCCCCCAATCATGGCATTGAATTGGATGCCAAGGGTCAAGATGAACTCGCCCTTGACATCTCGCCCAGTAAAGTGCGTAAATGTTGTAAGTATGCAATACACAAGGAGAATATCAACAAGAATGTTGTCTTGATGCGGGGGCATTTCACACCCGCTTACAGGATTCTCCCATATAACGCTTTTTGTTTCTGCTTTACTTCATAAATGGATTCTCTGTGGGATAGTCATTTCCCTTGGGCCTGTTGAATGATATTTTCGCGACGCCAAGTGACTTCATCACTTCAAATATTTGTCGTCCCACGTTGCCGAATGCCACAGCACCGTGATGCGGATAGCCGTCTTCAATCAATACGTGGCGATAAAAGCGTTCCATTTCGGGAATGCCGAACACACCGATGCCACCAAACGACTGCGTGTCCACAGGAAGGACTTCGCCGTCCGCAATATAGCTTTGAAGTTGTGATTCGATGTTACCCTGCAGACGGAAAAACGTGATCTTATCGGGGGCGATATCGCCTTCGAGCGTGCCCCGCGTGATATCGGGCTCTTTGTCCGGCTCAAGTCCTCTGTGCATAATCAACTGATATTTCATTGTACCTTTCTTCAAGCGGCAGATTGGGGTGTTGCCGCAATGGAAACCCATGAATACCTCATTGTCGCCGTAGCTAAGCTTGCCTTTAATTGACTGTTCATACATATCGGCAGGCACCGTGTTGTTGATATCAAGCAGGGTCACAGGTGCACCTGTGACGCATGTGCCGATATACTCGCTGAGTGCGCCGTAGATATCCACTTCGCAAGCGACAGGAATGCCTCTGGCTGTCAGGCGTGAATTTACATAGCAAGGCACGAACCCGAACTGCGTTTGAAAAGCGGGCCAGCACTTATTGGCCAGCGCGACATATTTGGCCGCGCCCCTATTTTCGGCTATCCAGTCAAGAAGCGTTATCTCAAACTGTGCCAGCTTGGGCAGTATGCCAGGCATGCAGTTGCCCTCTTTGAGCTCCTTTTCCATATCCGCAACGACAGCGGGAATACGCGGATCATCCTTGAGCTTGTTGAAGGCCGCAAATAGATCAAGCTCGGAATTTTCCTGCACATTGACGCCGATTTTGAAAAGCGGCGCAATCGGCGCGTTGCATGCGAGAAAATCAAACGGACGCGGACCGAATGTCATGATTTTGAGACCCTTGACGCCAATAATGGCGCGTGAGATCGGCATGAACTCTTGAATCAAGTCTGCGATTTGTGCAGCCGTCCCGACTGGTTTTTCGGGAATGTATGCGTTGACTTTGCGTAATTTCAAGTTATAGCTGGCATTAAGCATGCCGCAGTATGCGTCCCCGCGGCGGCTCGAGAGCACCTCGATATTTTCTTCGGCAGCCGCGCAAAACATCGATGGCCCATTAAACTCCTGCGCCAGCATAGTTTCGGGGCCTTCTGGGCCGAAGTTACCAAGAAACACAACAAGCGCGTTGACACCCTTTTCTTTCAGCTCTTCAAGCGCACGCATCGTATCATGCTCGTTTTCAATCGTCGCTTCAATTTCGACAACTGAAATGTTCTTTCTCTGGCAGGCCTCAATGACGGCTTTGCGTCTCTCGACGGACAGATCAATCGGGAAGCAGTTACGGCTGACGGCTACAATGCCCATTTTGACTTCAGGGATATTGATCATAAAAATTTATCTCCTTTTATTGAAATTATAATGTGCGGAGAAACACCGCAAGTGTTATATCCATTTGTTTATTATGATTTAGTATAACATATTCGAGATATATGTGTTATCTCCTGCTCTAATATTAAGCAAATAAGAAGTTGTATAAATCCATTAGAAGTTTCATTAGAAGTGGCCAAAAGGGGTTTTAAGAGAAATGAAAAAGACTGAGATGAAAACGGATCCCACATTTGGGTTCAATCGCCGCCGAAGGCGGCAAGGTGGTAGTGAGCAAATCGGCGTCAAAGCGCGCGCTTGCAAGCGCTTAGCCGATGCGAACGCGGCTTTTTGCGGAAAAGGAGCAATGACGGAGCGTGTGAGCTTTTCGGACGGATAAGAGAAACGCTTCGTCCGAAAAGCGAACGAAGCGTAGTCCATTGCGACGTGGTCTGGGTGAGAGGATTCGAACCTCCGGCCTCTTGAACCCCATCGATAACCTAAGTTCCCCTTTGGACATTATCCTTTGTTGTTAAGTCACTTCAAAACCTTTG
>JAEWQS010000126.1 GCA_023399095.1 Bacillota bacterium | reverse complement strand
TCCGGCGTGACAGCCGGGCATTATACGGATTTTCAGGCGAAAACGGGATGCACCGTTGTGGTGCTTGGGAAAGGCGCGGTGGCGGGTGTGGACGTGCGCGGCAGCGCGCCGGGCACGCGTGAGACCGACCTGCTGCGCCCCACCAACGCAGTGCAGCAGGCGAATGCCCTGCTGCTTTCGGGCGGCAGTGCGTTTGGACTCGCGGCAGCGGACGGCGTGATGCGCTGGCTGGAGCAAAAAGGGCTTGGCTTCGACACGGGCGTGGCGCGTGTGCCCATTGTGCCTGCGGCTGTGCTTTTTGATCTGGCGTTTGGCAGCGCGGATGTGCGGCCTGATGCGGCGGCGGGGTATGTGGCGTGTCAAAACGCATCGGACAAGCCGCTTGAGCAAGGAAGTGTCGGCGCGGGGACGGGTGCGACGGTCGGTAAGGCGGCGGGCATGCCGCTTTGCGCACGCGGCGGCTTCGGCACGGCATCACTCACATTGCCGGGCGGCGTGATTGTCGCGGCAGGGTTTGCGGTGAACGCGATGGGCGATATATACGATCACACAACAGGTAAGAAAATCGCGGGTATGCAGCGCGGCAGCGTGAGCGACGTGCTTATGGGCAGCAGCGGCATGGATTTTTCGGGGCAGAATACCACGATCGGTATCGTGGGCACCAATGCGATTCTGACCAAGGAGCAGGCGAACAAGCTGGCTGCAGTGGGGCAGGACGGCATAGCGATGTGCATCCGTCCCGCGCACACCATGTTCGACGGTGATACGGTTTTTGCTTTTGGCACAGGCGCGATTGAGGGCGATTTCAACGCGATACTCGCGGCGGGAGCGGAAGTGGCAGCGAGAGCCATCTTAAACGCGGTGCAGAGGGCAGACGCATGATCATCGGTACAGGTATCGATATCGTGGAGATTGACCGAATCACCAAAGCGGCAAGCAAAGAACGGTTTATCGAAAAAATCTATTCCGATGCCGAAATCGCTATTTTTGAGACGTGCAAATATAGAATGGAAACGGTGGCGGGGCGGTTCGCGGCCAAAGAAGCGGTATTAAAGGCGCTCGGCTGCGGTCTTGGCGACATACCGATGCGCTGTATTGAGATACTGCGCGCGCCGTCGGGTCAGCCCGTGATTGAGCTTTCAGGAGCGGCAAAGGAAAAGGCGACGGAGCTAGGCGTAAAGCACATGCACATTTCCATTTCCCACTCAGCGCGGTATGCGGTGGCGCAGGTCATCGCGGAAGGAGATGCAAAATGATCCACGTATTGCGAAAACTTGATATGCAAGCGCTCGATAAGCATATGATTGAGAATATTCCGTCTATCGTGCTTATGGAAAACGCGGCGTTCGGCATGACCTCGGTCATATCGCAGCGTTTTGATAAAACAACGAAAATTATCGCAGTCTGCGGCGCCGGCAACAACGGCGGTGACGGATTCGCTGCCGCAAGGCAGCTAGAGGCCAAGGGTTATGAGGTGAAGGTTTGTCTCGTGGGCAAGGCGGATGCGCTGAAGGGCGATGCCGCCACGAATGCGGCTTTTTTCGGGTTGCGCATCGCCGAGCTCGAGAACGAAGACATGGCAAAGGCACATCTTTCAGGCCTTGCGGGATGCGTGGTGATCGACGCGGTTTTCGGCGTTGGGCTTTCGCGCGATGTGACAGGTCTCAATGCGGCGGTTATTAAGCTGATTAACGAAAGCGGCGCGTATGTGGTAGCATGCGATATCGCGTCGGGCATCGATGCGGATACGGGCGCGGTGTGCGGCATTGCGGTGCGCGCCGACGAGACAGTGACGTTCCAGTGCGCAAAGCCCGGGCATCTGCTTTTCCCGGGACGTGAGCATACGGGCGCTATCACCGTTAAAGAAATCGGCGTATCGCGTGGATTTACTCAAGGATTCATGGGCTATGCCGACAAAGTGACATTACACCGGCGCAATGCCGATACGCACAAGGGCAGTTTCGGCAAGCTTGCGTGTATCGCGGGCAGTCAAGGCTTTTCGGGCGCAGGACTCATGTGCGTGAGCGCAGCGCTGCGCGCGGGCGCAGGGCTGGTGACAGCGGGAGTACCCACGTGTCTGCAAAGTCTGTTTGCGGCACGTTTGCCTGAGAGCTTAACCTTCGCTTTGGACGATTTCTCGGGCAGTCTGTCGGAGAACTGTATTGGCGGTCTGGAAAAGCTGATGGCAGGCAAGACGGCTTTGGCGGCGGGGCCGGGGCTGTCCACCAGCGAAGGCGCGGCAGCGGCTGTGCGCCATCTTATCACGCATTATGATATCCGCAAAGTGTTTGACGCGGATGCGCTTAACATAATCGCGCTGGATATCAACGTTTTACAGAAAAAGAAAGGCGATGTTGTGTTAACGCCGCATCCGATGGAGTTTTCACGTCTCAGCGGCTTATCCATTGAAGAGATCAAAAGTGACCCGCTGACGCACGCTCAGGCGTTTGCGAAACGCTACGGCGTAACGCTGCTGCTCAAAGGCGCGACGACGATCGTGACGGACGGACTGAGGACGATGTTTGTCACCGCGGGAACGCCGGGCATGGCGCGCGGCGGCAGCGGCGATGTGTTAACGGGCGTGGTCGCCGGCTTGATGTGCGGCGGGCGTGAAGGCGGAAAAGCGGGATTTGAAGCGGCTGTCTCGGGTGCTTACATATGCGGCAAGGCAGGCGAAGACGCGGCGCAAGACATGGGCGAGTTGTCCATGACGGCCATGGATACGTTGTCTCACATTGCCGAGGTGACGAAGGAAATGATGGGGTAGATGAGGATATTTCGTTTCAAACTTGCCTCATAGAAAAGAGCTCTGTGAGATCGGGCATCCTTTTTTATCCATCGCGTAAACCAAAGCCGATGCGGCCAAAAAGAACACCTGTAAAACGACCATCAATACGACTGGGGTCTGATAGTCAGCCATGCTTGCGATCCATGTTAAATTCGTATTGAGCACAGGCTGAAAAGACAAAACGCCGGGAATGAGCACAAAATTTGCATTAATGAAGAAGTGTGAAATAACCAGCTTAATGGTTTGGTCAACCGCCAGCAATGCAGCAGAAATTAATATCACCCTTTTCATTTACACCCTCCTTAAGGCTATGAAATTAACTATTCTCTCTACCAGTAGAATTTTGCGTTTCACTCCCAGCTTAAGCGTCTGCGGCTGTTGCTATATTTGGCTTTTGCCCCATGCCCTACACTGCTCGATTCTTTGTCCGTCGTCTCCCTGTTCTTCATGATAGGAAAAACTATTAAGCAGCGAGCAGGGGAAATCCGGACATTCACCGCAGTGGCTGAGCTTTTTATCTTCACAGCACTTCTTAACCGGACAGCAATCGCCCCAAAACGGCTTGGTGATGCTTATGCAGCCTTTACAATGCATTTTTTCACGGTATTCACATTCACTGCAAAGCAATCCACATCTTGATTCTATCATCATGGCTTCAACCCGATATAGATATGGATGAGCGCGTTTTCTGCGTCAGCGTTCTGATATTCCTCAAAATCGCAGACATATAAGCGGGGGAGATCCATGGCCCAAAGCTTTTGCCAAAACTCATACACAGCCCTTTGCATATGGCCTTGCACCACAAACTTTGCATATTGACCCGCAGGAATTGTTTTTACAATAGTACCAACAGGAATATCCTTCGCATTTTCTACCTCGCAGGCCACAACGATGCTGTAATCATCCGTCTCATTTCCCGCGTAATCAGTATAGATGCCCATGGTTTTGTCGTTGCTCTTATTCTGAATGGTTTGATAGATTCCGTCCTGAAAAAAACGGCTCCACAGACCGCCGATCACATCGCCCATATCAGGAGCCGCATTGTTCGTGCGTGCTGTCAAACCGACGATCGTTTTTTCTGGCAGATTGACAATTTCGTATTGCATATTGACTAACCTCACTTTGTTTTGATAGGCAAAGCATAGCATGTCAAACACGACAACAGTATGTCATCATTCATCATATTTTTGGCATATTATTCGGGTCATTTGAAGAAGTTCTTTTCGAAGCTCTTTTGGCTCCACAAGCTCAACCTGATCTCCAAAGCTTAAGAGCCAGCTAATAAGGTTTTCCTTATCGTGGAATGAAAATTTAAACAATAGCCTGCCGTCTTTCTGCTCGCAAAAGCTATCCACGCCATACTCTTCAACAAGCCGCCATTTCATTTCCGGTTCAAAAATCGCTGTGACCTCTATATCTGCAGCGAATATTCTTTCAGTCGCCAGATTGACTTGAGGATATTGCCTTTTTTCAAAACGGCGTAGCGTGTTGGCTAGGCCTTGCATACGATTCAGCTTGAATAAACGATAATCGCGGCGCTGGGTGCAGTATCCCCAAACGTACCATGAAGCCCACTGAAAAACCAAAAGATACGGCTCAATTGTTCTTTGGCTGGCACCCTTGGGTGAATAATAAAGAAAGTCGATCATTTGCGTGTTTTCTATAGCGGCCTGAATCAGCTCGATCTTTGGTATTAACGTGGTTTTGTACCAGGAAGACAGATCGATCATGATGTGGCTGCCGGAGGCAAGTATCGTCGAATTATCAATATGAAGCTTGTCCATGAGCTGTTTGTATTTGTTTGTTCCACAAACGCTGTCCAAACTTCTGATTCCCGCCAGAATCGCCTGCATGTCCAGTGAAGTAAGCAATGTGCGGTCTATATGGAAGCCGTCCATGATCGAAATACCGCCGTTTTGCCCCTGGGTGGTGACGATTGGGATGCCTGATTTGCATATGTCTTCGATATCACGATTTATTGTGCGTCGGGACACCTCAAATTTTCCGGCCAGATATGGTGCAGTCACCTTGTCCTTCTGCAGCAGAATGGACAGTATCCCAATGATGCGGTCAATTTTCATAGTGTCGGTTCCTGAAGTACAGCGTACCCAATGGGCTGCACATTAGCTTTCCTTGTTTCGGCTCATAAGTCCCACAATCGCGAGAAAATACGAATCGAACCCAAGTCCCGAAATTTGTCCGATGCAGCCCGCCGCCGTCACGGATTTGTGGCGGAAATCCTCACGCGCCGCGATGTTGCTCAAATGCACCTCCACAGCGGGAACGTCTATGGCCTTTAATGCGTCAAGTATCGCGATGCTGTAATGCGTGTACGCACCGGGGTTGATGACGATACCGTCATACACACCTGCTGCTGCGTGAAGCTTGTCGATTAATGCGCCCTCGCTGTTAGACTGAAACGCATCGATCGTGATGTCATGCGTTTTGGCGAAATCGTCCAGCTTTGAAAGCAGCGCTGCGTAATCCTGTTTGCCGTAAATGTCTGGCTCGCGCGAGCCCAAGAGATTCAGGTTCGGCCCGTTGATTACAAGTATCTTCATTTTTTCAGTTCCTCCAGCTTTGTTAATATATCCTTCGCGCATTGCTGCGCCGTGCCGTAGTTGACCACGGTTATGTCAGCGTATTGCCTGTACAGCACGTGTCGCTTGTTGTACAGCGTGATGAGCTGCTGCCGACCGTCTGCAAGCAGCGGACGGTTTGAGATGTCCACCTCTTGAAGCAGCATATCGAGCGGCCTGTCGATATACACGACGATGCCCGTTTCCTTAAGCACATCCATCGCTGCGCTTGTCTGTATCATGCCGCCGCCTGTGGAGATCACCGTGTTTTGCCGCTGCGCAGTCTGCCGCGCGGTGACAAGCTCCATTTCGCGGAACACCGCTTCGCCCTGTGTCTCAAATATGTCTGATATCCGCCCGTGCTGTGCCTCGATGAGCGCGTCGGTATCAGCAAACTCCAGAGAAAGCCGCTCGGCAATAATATGCCCCACGGTGGATTTGCCGCTGCCCGGCATGCCGATCAGCACGATGTTGGTGCGTGAGGCATGGCTTTTGAGTCCATTGTAAATAGTTCGGCATATGTCTTCGTCAAACGCTTTGCCTATCCAGATCTCCTGCGCTTTAAGCGCTTGCGCGCAAAGCATCCAAAACCCGTTGGAGTAGCCTTTGCCCATCGATGCGGCCTTTTGCAGCAACTGCGTCTGTTCAGGGTTATAGATCATATCCACCACGTTATTGCACCTTTGTATCACATCGTCCGATACAGGGCAGTTGTGCGTGTTCGGATACATACCGGCGGGCGTTGCATTGATGAGCACATCGATGGTATCCATGCGATCCAGCACGTCGTAGCCGACTGCATTCAGCGCCGGGTCTGCCTCTTCCGGGGTGCGGCTCACAACGAGCGCTTCGGCGGCTTTCTCATTCTTGGCAAGGCTCAGCGTGCACCGCGCCGCGCCGCCCGAGCCCAAGATCACCACCCGTTTGTCAGATAGTAAAAAGCCGTTTTGATCGAGCAGCGATTTTAAGCCGAAGTAATCGGTGTTGTGGCCGACGCGCCGCCCGAATGAGAAATGCACCGTGTTCACCGCGCCGATGGCCTCCGCCTCGGGCGTAATAACGTCGAGATACCGCATCACCGCCGTTTTGTGCGGTATGGTCACGTTAACGCCCACGAAGCCTTGAGCAGCAAGCTCATCCAGCCGATGACCAAGGGACTGCTCCTCTGTTTCAAACAGTGAATACTGTCCCAGCTGTCCCGAAAGATACCAGTATTTTTCGTGTATCTGCGGCGACAAACTGTGAGACAGCTTTCCGCCGATCAGTCCTGCTTTGATCATCACGTCTCCTTACAGCGACATGCGCGGGTAAGACCCGAGCCATATGAGATCTGCCGCGCATGTTTTGGCTTGTTCCAGCACGCGCTTCACCTGCGCATCCTCGGCGCTGCCCTCAAAATCGAGATGGAAAAGGTATTCAAACGGTCTGTCCTTAAGCGGTCGCGATTCCAGCTTTAATACATTGATGCCGTTGAAGGCTTTGAGCATATCGCAGAGCGAGCCGGGCCGGTGCTCCACCTTGAAAACGATGCTCGTCTTGTCGCATGTCGCATTGAGCACCGGCTTTCTGGCCACCACCACAAAGCGCGTGGAGTTGCCATGGCTGTTCTGGATATTGGCTGCGAGCACCTTGAGACCGTATTCTTTGGCGGCCTGCATGGATGCGATACAGCCGACCGTCTTGTTTTGCAGCTCGGCCACGCTCGCGGCTGCCTGCGCTGTGCTGAGCGCAGGATATGCGCTGATCTGCGGGTGAGAATGCAAAAACCGGCTGCACTGCGCGATGGGCTCCGGATGAGAACAGACCATCTCGATATCCTCAAGCGTTGTGCCCTCAAGGCCAAGCAGGCTGTGCTCCACCTTCAGCAAATGCTCCGCAACGATGAAGTAACCATATTTGGCGAGCAAATCCACCACGGATGTGATGCTGCCCGTTTCGGTGTTCTCAGCCGGCAGCATTGCGCGGCCAATCTCACCGCGCCGCAGTGCTTCGAACATATCTTCAAACGTATCGTAATTTTTGAGCGGTGCGTCCTCGCCGAACGCCTCGCATGCCGCAATGTGTGAGAACGACCCGCGCAGCCCCAGATGCCCGATGACCTTGCTTTCCTCACCGTTCACATCTTCGCCCGGCTTCAGGTGCGTGTGCTGACGCTGCTTGCTCAAATCCATGAGTGCACGGAAAAACCGCCTCGCCACCTCGCCGTTTGCGCCGTCCTCCAAGCGCGAGAGTGCTTTGGAGATCACAGCGTTTTCGCGTCCTGCGTCAAAAACGGGCATACCGTAACGCTTTTTGACCGCCGCGATATCGTCCGATGTATGCATACGTGCTTCAAAAAGCGGCACAAGTCTTGAATCAATATCGTCTATTTTTTCGCGCAAATCGCGGATATCTTCTTCGTATCCCATTTAAAGACCCCTTTCCATCATCAGATCCAGCATGCAAATATATGCCGCCGCTTCAATCACCGCTGCCGCGCGCGGCACAATGCACGCATCGTGCCGCCCTTTGACGACAGCCGTTTCCGGCTCCATCGTTTTTAAATTCACCGTTTGCTGCGGCTTGGAGATAGATGCCGTCGGCTTTATGACCGCTTCAAACACCACGGGCATGCCGTTGGTGATGCCGCCGAGCACGCCGCCGTTGTGGTTGGTCTCGGTGACAACTTCGCCATCCTTCACAGCGTAAGCGTCGTTGGCTTCGCTGCCGCGCATCCGGGCGAACCCAAAGCCGGAGCCAAATGAGACGCCTTTGACGGCGGGAATTGAGAATAACAGCGATGAAAGCCGGCTTTCCACCGTGTCGAACATCGGGCTGCCCAGCCCCGCGGGCAAGCCGCACACCGCGCATTCCACGATGCCGCCCACCGAATCGCCTTCAGATGCGGCTTGCTTGATTGCCGCTTCCATCGCATCACGGTTTGCTTCGTCGATAAGCGGGAAACGCATCGCGGCAAGGCTTTGCGCCTGTTCGGCTGACACATTCGTTGGATCAAAAGCGGCGTCCGAAGCATCCGCGATGCTGCGGACATGTGTGGCCGCATATATACCTTTTTTGGCAAGCACCTGCGCGGCCACAGCGCCCGCAAAAACAAGCGGCGCGGTAAGCCGACCCGAAAAATGGCCGCCCCCGCGCGGGTCGTTGAACCCGTTGTATCGCACATATCCTGTATAGTCCGCGTGGCCCGGGCGGTTAATGCGCTCGTCATAGTCGCTGCTGCGCTGGGCGCTGTTGTGGAACAGCACGCAAATCGGTGTGCCCGTCGAAAAGCCGTTCGCGTAACCGCTCACGATCTCAAAGTCGTCCGCTTCATGGCGCTTTGTGGACCACGCTTCTCCGCCTGCGCGCCGTCTGTCCAAAAACGCGCGAAGCTGCGAGAAATCCAACACAGTGCCCGGCTCAAGGCCGTTGATGACCACACCGATCTTGGGCCCGTGTGATTCGCCGAATATATCGATGATGAAATGGCGTCCCCATATACTGCTCATTTGATCTGTCCTCCCAATGTCTTTAAGTCCTCATAGAACTTTGGATATGATTTGTCAATGCATTCCGCGTTGGGAATGATGATATCGCCCTTTGCGCCTGCCGCCGCGACAGCGAAAGCCATCGCGATACGATGATCGCCAAATGTGTCGATCGTGCCGCCGTTTAACGCGCCGCCGCGGATGATAAGTTCATCCTCCGTCTCGACGGCCTGTATGCCAAGACAGTTGAGGTTGACTGCAAGCGCATGCAGACGGTCACATTCCTTGATACGCAGCCGCGCCGCGCCTGTGATTCGCGTTTCGCCCTTTGCAAACGCCGCCGCCATAGCGAGCGGGGGCACAAGGTCGGGACATTGAGACACATCGATGACCATGCCGGAAAGTTCGGATTGCTTAACGATCAGCGCATCGTCCTGCTGGGTAATGCGCGCGCCCATGCGCCGCATGATGGAGACGATGGCGCTGTCCGGCTGAAGCGAATTTTCTTCAAGTCCGGCGATACGGATATCGCCTGCAATTGCGCCCGCCACGATAAAGAACGCAGCCTGTGAGTAATCGCCTTCCACGTCGATATGACGCGGCTGATATTGCTGGCCGCCCTTTATGGTGAACGCGTCGCCCGACACGCCGATTTCAATGCCGAAACAGCGGAGCATGTCCACCGTCAAGTCAACGTACCCGCGTGACTCGAAGCCGCCAAGCACGGATATGGTTGAATCTTCGTCGAGCACAGGCAGTGCAAACAGCAATCCTGTCACGTACTGCGAACTCACGCGTCCGTCTACGCTCATCGCATCGCCGCGAAGCTTGCCTGATACGGTGAGCGGCAGATTCGTACCCGGCGGACGGGTGTAACGAATGCTTTGTGAATCGAAAATCTGTAAGTACGCGTCTACGGGTCGGTAGGGCAGACGCCCATGTCCCGTAAACGTCTTGGTGCCGCTCAGTGTGCATGCCACGGGTATGAAAAAGCGCAGCGTCGAGCCGGATTCGGCGCAGTCGATAGCAGCTTCGCCGGACAGCGACAATCCGCCGTCCACGGTCAGCGTGTTATATCGCTGCTTTTGTTCAATATTGATATCACAGCCCAGACTGCGGCACGCGCCGATCGTCGCGAGAATGTCGCTTGAAAGGTCGACGTTGCCGATGATGCTGCGTCCGTTTGCGAGCGCCGCTGCGATAATCGCGCGGTGTGCCGCGCTTTTGGAGGGCGGCACGGTCACTGTGCCGTGATAGGTTCCGGATGAAACGGTGACTTTCATGTATTCTTCCTTATATAAAGCGTTTTGCGTCGCTGCCCGGTATGCGGTGCAGAAAAGACTGCCCCGGCTCTTTTATCAGCACAAGATTGAGCTTGTCAGCAACGTTTTTCTTGTCCACGAGTATGCCCTTTAATATCTCGTCCTTGTCGTAGGCGGAAATGTCGTGCGGCAGCCCCGCCTTTTGCAACACAGAAATGATGCGCTGCGCGGTGCCCGTTTGGGTAAGCTCCATGCGCTCGGACGCCTCGGTGATGGCGACCATGCCGATCGCGACAGCGCGGCCGTGTGTCATGGGCCGCTTCTGCGCGGCGCACAATCGCTCGATGCCGTGGCCGATGGTGTGTCCGAAATTTAATAGCATGCGTTCACCCGTGTCCTTTTCGTCTGCGGCCACCACGTCGCGTTTGATAGAAAGGCACTTGCTGATCCATGCGGGGAGAATGTCCGAATCCGCGTGAATCGCGCCGCAATTTTCAAGCTCGGTAAACATGTCCGCGTCTCGGATGAGCGCGTATTTGATAAGCTCGCTCATGCCGTCAGCAAAATCGGCTGCGGGCAGCGTTTGCAGCAGGGACGAGTCCACGAAAACCGCGCTCGGCTGATGGAACGCACCCACGAGATTTTTGCCCTCGGGAAGATTAATCGCGGTCTTTCCGCCCACAGCGCTGTCAATCTGGGCGAGCAATGTGGTGGGAATCTGCACACAGCGCAGACCACGCAGAAATACCGCCGCGACAAAGCCCGAAAGATCGCCCACGACACCGCCGCCTAGCGCCACAATCACATCGGCGCGGTTGTAGCTGCGCTGCGCGAGTTCGCTGAGCAAACGCGCAAAGACTGCTGTGCTTTTCGCGCCTTCGCCGGGTTTCACGGCCAGCAGATCATAGCGCAAACCTGCGGCTTCAAACGAATCAGTCACACTCTGTCCATATAAGGCGTTCACGTTGTCGTCTGTGATGATAGCAAAGCGGCTTTTGGGGAACAGCTCTTTGAGCTTTCCGGGTACGCTTTGCAGCAGCCCTTTTTCTATATATACGGGATATTCACATGTGCCCGCACGCATTGTCAGCGTGTTCATATATTGACTCCTTTGGCCATGTTGCTTAAAAGTATCTCCAGCTTTTGTGTGTCGCGCTCAGTCAGCGCCTGATCAATCGTATCAAGATTGTGCTTTAAGCGCGTAAGGCTCCGCTGCAAATATTCTGCGTTGTCCATCAATAGTCCTGCCCAGAGCGGCGCGTTGAGATCGGCCACGCGAGTGATGGCGTGAAAGCTGCCGCCCGCGAAGCGCTCCAGCCCCTTACCCACAGAATAAACCGCGAGCGCGGCCACATGCGGCAGATGGCTCAAATCCGCCACCACCGCATCGTGCAGCGCGGGGGAGAGCGATGTCATCTCGCTGCATTGCAGCGCCTTGCACAGGAATTTTGCCCATTCGAGCGCGGCGTCTGTCGTCTTCTCAGTTGGCGTCAATATCAAACGTGCATCCTTAAAAAGCGCCGCGTCGGCGTTTGCGTAGCCCACTTTTTCGCTGCCCGCCATCGGATGCAGACACAGCAGCGCATGCTGCGGCAGCACCACATCATAAAGCGCGTCCACAAGCGCGGTTTTAAGGCCCGATAGCTCCGCGAAAACGCCGCCGTCATTAAGGCGCTGTTTCACCTGCTCGTAGACCCCGGGAACGGCATGCGGCGGCAGCGCGCATATCACGATATCAAAGCATTGATCGTTATCCGCAAACCCCGCTTCAATCACGCCTTCGGCTCTGGCTGCTTGGATAGACTCTTCATCGTTGTCCAGCGCACAGACGTGTGTGCAGCCCGCGCCTTTTAGCGCCTTGGCCACCGAGCCTCCGATCAACCCAAGACCCGCGATGAGTATGCGGCTTTCCAAAAATCGTTCTTCCATTATATCGTCCTGCCCATCAGTTCAGCCGCGCCTTTGAGCTTCTGTGCCACAGCAGAGAATTTTTCAGGCAGCAGTGACTGCTTGCCGTCGGACAGTGCCTCTGAGGGGCTTTCGTGCACCTCGATCATCACACCGTCCGCACCGGCGCAGACGGCTGCGACGGCCAGCGGTTCCACAGCCCACCAAAGACCCGTGGCATGACTTGGGTCAACGATGATCGGCAAATGGCTCTGGCGTTTGATGACGGGCACAGCTGAGATGTCCAGCGTGTTGCGCGTCGCCGTTTCGAATGTGCGGATGCCGCGCTCACAAAGTATCACGTTGGGATTGCCGCCTGCCGCGATGTATTCGGCGCTCATGAGCCATTCCTCAATCGTGGCGCTGAGACCCCGCTTTAGCAGCACGGGCGTTTGGGATTTACCAAGCTCCCTTAGCAGCACAAAGTTTTGCATATTTCTTGCGCCCACCTGAATCACATCCACCTTGTCGACGAACAGATCGACGTATTCGACGCTCGTGATCTCGGTCACGATGGGCAGCCCCGTTTCCGCTTTGGCTGTCTCCAAGTATTTTAGCCCTTCCGTGCCCAAGCCCTGAAAGCGGTACGGGCTGGTGCGCGGTTTGAACGCGCCGCCGCGAAGGAAGTTCGCGCCCGCGGCTTTCACCTTAATCGCTGTGGAGACGATCTGTTCCTCGCTCTCCACGCTGCACGGCCCTGCCATCAGCGCAAGCTCCTTGCCGCCGATGGTAAAGCCGTTTCCTTCAACGATGGTATCGTCCGGGTGGAACGCGCGGTTCACCTTTTTGTACGGCTCCTGCACGCGCATCACTTTTCTGACGACGCTGCGCTCTTGAATCGGCTCGGTGTCCAGCGCGGATGTGTCACCGATCAGGCCGAGTATGGAGTAGTTCACGCCGTCCATACGCTGTACCTCAAGCGAGAAATCATGCTCGAGAAAATGGATGAGGTCGTTAACCTTTTGTTGTTCCGCGCCTGGTTTTAGAATAATGATCATGTTTTTTCCGTCCTTCCGTCCTACAAAGGGAGTTTGCTTCGCTCCCCAAATATTTTTACACGATGGTGCAAATTTAAAAAGGGAGCCCGGTAATGAGCTCCCTTTGTTGACACTGTATTAAACTAATTTGGTAATCAAGCAACCCATGACCGTTTGTATCCATCGTATTTAATTAACGTAAAGTATCCGAAGCCATAATAGCTCCGGCTGCTAAACGAATAATAACGATTGGACAATGATCCGTTCATGCCTGCTCCTCAAACTTAGTTTGACTTATTATATGCAAAGAAGATTTGTTTCGTCAAGCAAAATTTGAAAAGAATGTTTATTATATTCTAATATTTACCTTTATCTTATGATGGTGAAGCTTACGTACGGTCAGATTTGTTTTATGATTTGTAGACAAAATCACAACTTTGTTCAATTTTCAGCATGTCGAAATAGATGTTCTCCAGCGGTATCCATTCGGTGACGAAGCGCTTGAGCATGGCTTCACCGCTTCTTTGGCGTATACGTGCAAGCTGAGTGTCTTCGTCCGTCTTCAAAAACAGCTTCATGTCGTAAATGTCAGCCAATGCGGGATGCAGGCTGTAAACACCTTCGACGATATTGAGCGCTTTGGGAGACACCGAAACAGCGTCTTTAAAGCAGCCTGTTTTGCAATCATAGGGGCGATATGAAAACACGCTGCCGATTTTCAGCCTTGAGGCCACGTCATCCGCAAAGCGTTCATAATCCACGTTGCCGCCCGGCTCATTCAAACGCTCAGGCGTTTTTCGCCCCTGCGGCAGAAAAAAGTCGTCCATGTGAAACACGTTGCATTCGTAAACATCAGCCAGCAGACCGGCAAGCGTGGTTTTGCCGCTGGCGCTGCCGCCTTCTATCGCGACCGTCACAGTCTGCTTTTCTTCCAGCAGCGTGTCGATGCGACTGAACACATCAATAAAATCGGCGCAGGCCGTTTTGATCATACGATTTTTCATGCAGACAATGTTGTTTCCTTATGTTTATTCTTATTCAGAGCCATGACGAGGATAGGTATCAGTATGAGCTGAAGCGCAATGCCCGGCAATGCCTTTAAAAACGCGCCGCCCATAAACATCTCCCATGAAAAAGCGGTGTCGCCAAAGCCGTAGAACACATAGCTAACCGCGCCCCAAACGACGCGCCCGGCGGCCATTGATATCAGCAGCACGGCATAGACGTAACCGATTTTCTTGGGGAAACGCTTGTAAAGCAGCCCCGTCATCAGGCCGTAAACGGCAAGCTCAAAAGCCATGGCGGCGGCTATGGGGAACATAGGCGGCATACTGAGCAACGCGCTTCGTAGCAGCGGCGCAACAGCGCCCACGGCCAAGCCGTATTGCCAGCCACAGAAATATCCGCACAGCAGCACAGGAATGTGCATGGGCAGCAGCATGCTGCCGATTGCCGGAATCTGCAACGTTAAAAACGGAAGCAGCAGCGCGATTGCCATAAATACCGCGCCGAGAACCAGGTTTTTAGATGATTTCATGACGATGTCCTCCATAAATAAAAAATACCACAAGAATCGGCCTTCCCTTGAGGAAAGCGGATACCTTCATGGTATCGATACAAATACATCGCTATTATTAAACCCCACCGGCTTCGTGCCGGCTGACACCTGTGACAGTGACGCATTGATTAAAACACATTATTCCATATGGGTCAAGACCTACGATGCGGGGCAAAGCAGAATCGATGAATATATTCGCATTTTTGTCTTGTCAGGCAGATTTGCTTATGTTATAATCACGTGGTTGATTTAGGGTGGTCCGCTTTCCGCATTTTTGTCGGTTATGAACACCTATACTGGGAGGAGGAATCAGCATGAGCCAGATTATTAGAGCCATAGAGCAAGAAAATATGCGCACCGATGTGCCTGAGATCAAAATCGGCGACGTTGTGAAGGTGTCTGTCAAGGTTGTAGAAGGCACAAGAGAGCGTTTGCAGGCATTCGAGGGTTACGTTATCGCCAATAAAGGCGGCGGCATCAAGGAGACAATCACCGTTCGTCGTGTGTCTTTCGGTATTGGTGTGGAAAGAACGTTCCCGGTTCACTCGCCGAAGATTGCGAGCATCGAAGTGATGCGGCACAGCCAAGTCAGGCGGTCGAAGCTTTACTACCTGCGTGATCGCGTCGGCAAGTCTGCCAAACTTAAGGAAAAAAGATACTAAAA
>JAEWQS010000100.1 GCA_023399095.1 Bacillota bacterium | reverse complement strand
CCGGCACGAGAACGACATCCGGCTCTGCCTGCTCACTTTCGTTCATGATAATGGGCTCGGCAATGCCGTACACATTGCTTTTCATAACCGAATCATTGTTATAGGCCACAGCAATCAAATTATCGTCAGTTGCAATGTAAGGCAGTGCCACATTTTTGCCCATATCCAGCAGGGCGTGCATAAGCGGCAGCATATTCGGTTCGTTTTTATGCGAAGAATAGGCCATGATGCAGCTGGCGTTCTTGATGCAATCCAGCTCCAAAAGTGTCTGCATAATGTGTCCGCTTGCGATTTCCGCGTCCCGCGAGTCCATCAGCAGCCTTTTTCTAAGGATATCCTGCCTAATTTTGTTTTTCATCGTTCGTCCTCGTAATATAGTCTGGGTACGCGCGGAGAGAGCGCGCAAAGTATTTCGTAGTTAATCGTGCCGCAAAGCGTCGCGTACTCTTCGACGGGAAGCATAGCGCCGCCCTGTTTGCCAAAGCACACGACATTATCATGCAGCTTGACGTTGTCGATGCTCGTCACATCGACGAGAATTTGATCCATGCAGACGCGCCCGACCACTTTTGCGCGTTTTCCGCCCACAAGCACCTCGCCCTTGCATGACAGCAGCCGGTTAAAACCGTCCGCATAACCGATGGGCAGCGTCGCGACACGCATCTCATGAGGCGTGGTATATGTGCACCCATAGCTTAGTTTTTCCCCAGCGCCGATCGTTTTAATATGCGAAATCTGCGTATGCAATGACATGGCGGGTTCCAGCCCAACGTCCTTGCACACCTCATCTGAGGGATAACAGCCGTACATCGCAATGCCGACACGCACCATATCGTATGAAAGCTCGGGACAATCCAGCGCAGCGCCGCTGTTTGCGGCATGAATAATGGGAGAAAAGCCGCGGCCTTTGACCAGCGCGATAAATTCTTTGAATCTCTCGTTTTGCTGCTGCGTATACGATTTGTCTGCCTCATCCGCTGTCGCAAAATGCGTCATGAGCCCTTCAAGTTCAAGCGCATCTTCCTTCTCAATAATATCCAGCAGCTCACCGGCTTCCTCAAGCGTTTTGACACCAACGCGATTCATGCCTGTGTCTACTTTTAAGTGCAGTTTCATCGTCTTACCGAATTCTTTGGCGGCTGAAATCGCATTCCTCATGCAGTACTGTGACGTCACCACCATGGAAAGACCAAGGTCGGCGCCTTTGCGCCATTGCGCACGGTTAGACGGCCCCAGCACGAGTATGGAACCTGCGATGCCGTCAGCCCTTAGTGCTGCGGCTTCCTCTGGAATCGCCACCGCGATCCACTCAGCGCCGGCTTCAAGAGCCGTCTTGGAAACCATTGCACTGCCGTGACCATAGCCGTCTGCCTTGGCCACGGCACAAAACATTGTATTCTCGGGTAGATGCTTTTTTATGTTGATGACATTGCGCTTGATCGCACTCAGATTGACTTTTGCATAAGTCGGTCGTAATAGCATGTGTTCCTCTGTTCAGGTTCACCTAAGAAACGGTGTCCGCTTTTTTTAGGGATTAGATATGATAAAGATCCTGTTCGGAAAGCAGCTTCACACCGCCATTTTCGAGCGCTTTCGTCGCTGTTTCGATATCCTCGACACGAAAAAGTATCAGCGCGTTTTCGTTTGGCGTGCGCACGAAGGAATACAGATACTCGACGCTGATATCCGCCTGATCAAGAAGCTTCAATACCTGAGCCAACCCGCCGGGCTGATCCGTCACCTCAGCGATGATCACCTCAGTGGTGCTGGCTGTGAAGCCATTGTTTTTCAGCATTGTAATCGCTTTTTCCGGATCGCTCACGATGCATCGCATAATGCCGAAATTCGTGGTGTCAGCGATAGACAGCGCAACAAGGTCTACCCCGCCCTGTCCGAGCACTTCCGTAATCTTGGCCAAGCGACCTTTCTTATTCTCCACAAAAACGGATATCTGCTTGATCATAACAACGCCTCCTTATTTATTAAAGCTGTCTCTTATCGATCACGCGCTTGGCTTTGCCTTCGCTGCGCGCAATTGTTTTCGGTTCAACCAGCGTGACCTGCACGCCGATGCTCAGCACCGTCTGTATATTCGCGCTTATCTTTCTCTGAAGCGCTTCAAGTCTCTTGATTTCATCCGAGAAAATGTCGGCGGATACCTCCACCTGCACCTCAAGCGTGTCGGTGTTGTCCACGCGATCCACAACGATCTGGTAATGCGGCTCGACCTCCGCCATCTCCACAAGCACACCTTCGATCTGAGACGGGAATACGTTGACGCCGCGAATGATCAGCATATCGTCACTGCGCCCCAAAACCTTGCTCATGCGCGCCATGGTACGGCCGCAGCCGCACGTATCAATGCTCAGTGATGTGATGTCGCGCGTGCGGTAACGGATCAGCGGAATGCCATCCTTGTCGATCGTGGTGATGACAAGCTCGCCCTTTTCCCCATACGGAACCGGCTCCAGCGTTTCGGGATCGATGATTTCGGCAAGGAAGAAATCCTCAGCGATGTGCAAGCCTTTTTTGTATTCGCAATCCGCCGCGACACCCGGACCCATGATTTCGGACAGTCCGTATATGTCAATCGCGAGAAGATTCAGCCGCTGCTCGATCTCGGTTCGCATGGCTTCTGTCCAAGGCTCCGCACCAAACACGCCGCCCGTGAGCTTTAAGCTTTTGGGGTCTACGCCGATCTCTTCCATCGTTTCGGCGAGATACAGCGCGTATGAGGGCGTGCAGGCCAACAGCGTGGTGCCAAAATCCTGCATCAGCATGATTTGGCGCTTGGTGTTGCCGCCCGATACGGGTATCGTCATCGCGCCCAGCGCCTCTGCGCCGTAGTGCGCGCCCAGACCGCCAGTAAACAAACCGTAGCCGTAAGCCACCTGTATCACTGATTGTTTGCATCCGCCCGCGAAAGTAAACGTGCGCGCCATGAGGTCGCCCCAGTTTTTGATATCGCGCTTGGTATACCCCACCACGGTGGGCTTGCCTGTCGTGCCGGATGATGCGTGCACACGGCAAATTTCATCCTGCGGCACAGCGAAAAGTCCAAACGGGTAATTGTCTCTCAAATCCTGCTTGAGCGTGAAGGGCAGCAGTCTGACATCGTCCACGCTCTTGATATCCTCGGGCTTCACGCCCTTTTCATCAAAAGCCTTTTTGTAGAAAGGCACGTTTTCATACACCTTTTTGACTGTGGCCTGAAGCTTTTTGGTCTGAATCGCGCGAAGCTGCTCGCGATCCATGCATTCGATATCTTTATTCCAATACATTATATTCCTCCTCACCCCTAAAAAGCCATGCTTTCTAAAAGCTCCGTAATTTAAAGATTTAAGCGTTGTAGCCCTTTTCGAATGCCTTTATGTTCACTTCAAGCGTTTTCGGGGGAACTGTCTGTTTAATGGCATCGAGGAAGGCCTGTTTATCAATATCCATGTGTTTGGCAAGCACACCGATAAGCACGATGTTGAGCGCTTTTAAGTTGCCTGCCTCTTTGGCAAGCGACAGCGCGTCCACAAACACCGCACCCGGCACAATCGCACTGATGCGCGCCTCAATGTCCGCAGGATATTGCTGCGCACCCGTGATGACGGGCATGGGCAGCATCTCCTGCGTGTTAATAAACATCCTGCCGTTTTTTTTCAAACGGCCGCACCACCTCAATGCTTCCAGCTTTTCAAAAGCCAGAATGATATCCGCGCCGCCCTCATCAATAACTGGCGCGTAAACCTTATCGCCGAAACGGACATGTGTCACGACACTGCCGCCCCGCTGGGCCATGCCGTGCACCTCCGATAGCTTTACGTCATATCCAAGACTTATCGCCAAGTTACCAAGAACCCGGCTTGCGAGCAGTGTTCCCTGTCCGCCGACACCCACAATCAAAACATCTGTCATACTCATACCTCTGTCGTTTCTATCGCACCGAACGCGCACACGCCCGGGCAAAGCCCGCAGCCGTTGCAAACGCTCGCGTCTATTACCATACCGTTATCCGTCTTCTTGATAGCCGGACAGCCAAGCTTCATACACACGCCGCAGTTTTTGCATTTATCCGTGATCGTATAGGGCGGCACGCTTTTCTTATCCAGCAGCGCGCAAGGCCGTTTCGTGATGATCACGCTGAGTTCGTCGCGAGACGTTTCCTCTTTGAGCCCCTGCTCAAGCTCCTTTAGGTTGAACGGATCCAAAACGCGTACATGCTTCACGCCAAGAGCCTTGACAAGCGCCGGAATATCCACCGCGTAAGCGATATCACCCTTTAACGTCTTTCCTGTTGCCGGATGCTCCTGATGGCCTGTCATGCCGGTGGTTGAGTTGTCAAGAATCATGACTGTGGATGTGGCGCCGTTGTAAACCATGTCCACAAGGCCGGTCATGCCCGAATGGAAGAACGTCGAATCACCGATGACTGCAACCAGCTTGCGCGCAAAGTCCTTGCCGCGCGCTTTCTCCATGCCCATTGCCATGCCGATGCTCGCGCCCATGCAGACACACGCGTCGATGCCCTGGAGCGGCGGCAGCGCGCCCAGCGTGTAGCAGCCGATATCGCCCGTGGCTGTGATGCCCAGCTTCTTGAATGCGTAAAACACGGCTCTGTGCGGGCATCCGGGGCACATAACCGGCGGCCTTTGCGGCAGCTCGCCCGGATTGCTGATATCTTTCTTTATCCCACCTATCTTCTCGGCAATGATGTTGACGCTGTATTCGCCCTGCACCGAGAATATATCCTTGCCGATGACTTTGATGTCCATCGCTTTGATCTGATCTTCAAAGAACGGCTCCAACTCTTCCACCACATAAAGCGTATCCACCTGTGCCGCGAAATCGCGGATCAACTTTTCCGGGATGGGATGGACGAGCCCCAGCTTCAATGTGCTGGCCTCGGGCAGCGCTTCGCGCACGTAGTTATAGACCACACCACTGGTGATAATTCCGATGCTCTTGTCGCGGTATTCCGTGACGTTGACCGCCAGCTCGCTTGCCTCGGCCTTGAGGCTGTTCATGCGCTGTTCCACCACGACATGACGTTTTTTTGCCATGCCCGGCATCATCACATACTTGGCGATATCCTTCTGATAGGGTTTGAGCATCTCGCCTGCGCGTTTGCCAAGCTCCACCAGCCCCTGCGAATGCGAAAGGCGCGTATTGGAGCGCACCATCACAGGCGTATCGTATTTTTCGGACAGCTCAAACGCGAGCTTGACAAATTGTCTTGCTTCGTTGCTGTCTGCGGGCTCTAGCATCGGCACATGCGCGCTGCGCGCATAGAACCGCGAATCCTGCTCGTTCTGGCTGGAATGCATGCCCGGATCGTCTGCGACGATAATCACAAGGCCGCCGTTTACGCCCGTATACGATACGGTAAACAGCGGATCGGCCGCGACATTCACGCCCACATGCTTCATGCAGCAAACCGCGCGCGCGCCCGCGAACGACGCACCAATGGCAACCTCAAGCGCCACCTTCTCGTTTGGCGCCCATTCGGCATATATTTCATCGTATTTTGCGATATTTTCTGTAATTTCTGTGCTTGGCGTTCCCGGATACGCCGCGGCGACCGTCACGCCCGCTTCATACGCGCCGCGTGCAAACGCCTCATTTCCCAGCATCAGTTTTTTCATATGCTTCCCCTTTAAGTTGTCTGTTTTATGACTGTCCGCGCATATCGGTCACGCGTTTGGCTTTGCCCTCATAACGCTTTAACGACTGCGGCTCCACGAGTTTCACGTCCGCACCGATATTGAGCACGGTATAAAGCGCGTGCTTGATTTTCTTTTCAAGTGCTTCGAGTGCGCTGAATTTCTCGATCAGCGACGCATCTGTCACTTCGACGAGCACCTCGATTTTGTCCATATAGCCATCCTTGCGGACGATGATTTCATAATGCGGCCCGATATCCTCAATGCCCAGCAGCACGCTTTCGATCTGCGACGGGAACACGTTGACGCCGCGGATAATCAGCATATCGTCTGTGCGCCCCTGCACCTTGGCCATGCGCATAGAAGTGCGTCCGCACTCACATATTTGGGGTATCAGCCATGTGATATCCTTGGTGCGGTAGCGCAATATCGGCAGCGCTTCCTTGGAAAGCGCGGTGATCACAAGCTCACCCTTTTCGCCCAGCGGAACGGGTTCCAGCGTATCGGGGTCAACGATCTCACAGTAGAAATGGTCTTCGCAGATGTGCATGCCCTGTTTGATATGGCATTCGCCCGAAACGCCCGGTCCAATGATCTCGGACAGGCCGTAGTTCTCTGTCGCTACGATGTCCCACGCCTGTTCGATCTCGCGGCGCATCTCTTCAGTGTGCCCTTCTCCGCCGAACATACCGAGACGCAGCGGGAGTTTCTTGGTGTCGATGCCCATTTTCTTGGCGGTCTCCGCAAGATACAGCGCGTAAGACGGCGTACCCACCAGCAGCGTAGAGCCAAAATCCTGCATAATGTTCATCTGGCGCTCGGAATTGCCGCCTGATATTGGGATAATGGCAGTGCCCAGCTTTTCGAGGCCATAGTGCAGCCCGAAAGCACCCGTGAACAGCGTATAGCCAAATGTAATCTGCGCGATGTCGTCCTGCGTGGCACCTGCGGCGCACGCCAGCCGCGCAATGCACTCGGCCCACATGTCGATGTCGGCCTTCGTGTACCCCACAACGGTCGGTTTGCCCGTGGTGCCCGAGGATGCGTGAATACGCACCACATCCTTCATGGGGACGGCAAACAGCTTATATGGATAGTTGTCTCTCAAATCATCCTTGACCGTAAAAGGAATGCGACGAATATCGTCCAGCGATTTTATATCGTCCGGCTTGACACCTGCCGCGTCAAGCTTTTTGCGGTAATGCTCCACATTGTAATAACACCGTTCTACCGTGCTTCTAAGCCGTGCCAGCTGCATGGCTTCAATTTCCTCTTTCGGCGCGCACTCAATCTTTTCGTTCCAGATCATGATCGAACTTCCCTCTCGTTTGTCTATTTCGCACGCTATTTGGCAATCTTTCCGTGCTTCCGTGCTTTAAGTGAATGTATAGATTATAGCGTATCAGGGGAAAAAAATAAAGCCTTAACAATCACTTAATATATCAGATCACCAATAAATTTCTATTCATTAAGCCATATACATGACAAAGACCTTGCCGCTGAATAAACACTTAAACGAAACAAAACCGCGAAAAAGACTTAGAGAAGACACTTCCGTGGATCATTTCTTTGTTCCTTTATTGGGGCTTTTCCGGCAAAATCTATTCCTCTTCCTTGCCGCTGACGATTGCGTCGATAAGTTGCAGCTCTTCTTTCGTGAAAGTAAGGTTTTCGAGCGCTTTCACATTTTCTTCGATCTGCGACGGTCTGCTTGCGCCAATCAGTGCAGACGTCACACTGGGATTTTGCAATACCCACGCTATCGCCATCTGCGCCAGAGTTTGCCCGCGCTGCGATGCCATTCGGCCAAGCGCGGTTATCTTGGAAAGCAGCTGATCATTGAGAGCGCCTTCCTTCAAAAAGCGCGGATCCTTCATCATGCGCGAATCCGCAGGGATGCCATCAGCATACTTGCCTGTCAGCAGCCCCTGTTCGAGCGGTTTGAACACCACGCTTCCGATTCCTTCCTCAAGCAAAACGCTGTCGAGTCCGTCTTCTATCCAGCGATTCAGCATGGAATAACTCGGCTGGTGAATCACACAAGGTGTATGGTTATCGCGCAGTAGTTTTGCCGCGCGGCCTGTTTCCTGCGGCTTATAGTTTGACAGACCTATATACAGCGCCTTGCCCTGACGGACAATGCTGCTAAGCGCTTCGCAGGTTTCCTCCAGAGGCGTCTCATAGTCCGGCCGGTGGTGATAGAAGATATCCACATACTCAAGACCCATTCTTTTCAGGCTGGCATCGACACCAGCAATCAGATGTTTACGGCTGCCATAATTGCCATAGGGCCCCGGCCACATATCGTACCCGGCCTTTGTCGCGATGATCAATTCATCGCGGTAGCCTTTGAAATCCTCGCGAAATAACCGTCCGAAGTTTCTCTCCGCCTCACCGTAGGGAGGGCCGTAATTGTCGGCGATATCAAAATAGGTGATGCCGAGGTCAAACGCCGTCTTTAAGATGTCTCTCTGGTCTTCCAGTGGTGTAAGCCTGCCGAAGTTGTGCCAAAGCCCCAAGGACACCCTTGGAAGCAGCAATCCGCTTCTTCCGCAGCGCGCGTATTGCATACCATCATAACGTTTATCGGATGCCGCATATTCCATGATCAAAGCCTCTTTTCTATATCATAATCACATTGATTATATCACAAGACATGCCAAGGGATAGTCAATTAAGAACTGTATGTCATACTGGTATGAGGAAAATTTTAAAAATGTATTTGATTATCATTTTAAAGCATGATACGTTCAATATGACCGGTCAATATTATAAAAAAGGACACATTCAAATGGAAATGAAAATTGAAACAATACCCGCATACAAAATCGCTTATATAAGGCATATCGGCCCATATGGCATCGAAAACATTCAGACTATGGAGAGCTTAAAGAGTTGGGCGAAGCTTAATCATTTGCTTGATGATGAATCGGTCATATTGGGAATTGCACAGGACAATCCCGAGACAACCCAGCCAGAAAACTGTCGGTATGATGCCTGTCTCGTCATTTCAGGTGACGATTTTGCACATGATGATAATGTGAGTTATGGAACGGTTGCCGGAGGCAAATATGCCGTTTTCACGGTCAAGCATACGAAGAAAGCCATGCAAGAAGCATGGATGGACATTTTTTCGGAACTGCATAGGCGAGGCTGTCAAATTGATGCGACAAGGCCGATCATAGAAAGGTATGCTGTCGAGATGGTAAATAACCATAAGTGTGAGATTTGTATACCTGTTTGCTAAATCGCTGCAGAGATTCCCCGGAGACCCTCACCGGGCTTACGGGGAATTATCACTCACTCCCATCCAATAAATCGCATCTAAGGTATATAGAACGCTATAAAGCTTTTCTGCTATTTTTCACTTTAATGGTACATACATACTCAGCAAGCGGCACTCTCCGGTTACTGCATACCTTCCCAGATCGGCAGGGATTAATATGGATTCTCCCATTTTCGCGCACACAACGCCGCTCTCGTATGATATGCCAGCCTCGCCCTGCGCCACAAAAAGTATATAAAACCGATCCCCTCCCGCGTTCATTGCCAGAGTGCCGTGGATATCCAGAAGATCGAGCTGAAAACAGTCGTTGCTGAGCAAACCGGTTATGGTTGCGCTCTCCGACTCAAATGCTAGTGTCCCTTTTGCGAACGGCACGGGTGGCGCATAATCGATCACGTCCAGCGCTTTTTCGATATGCAGTCCTCTTGGCTGCCCATGCCTGTCTTTGCGGTCATAATCATATAGTCTGTACGTCAGATCGGAGTTTTGCTGTATTTCGGCCAGAACAATGCCCTTGCCGATTGCGTGTATCGTCCCGGGCGCAATGTCGATCACATCCCCCGGCTTCACACAAACGGTATTCAGGCAATCACCAATACGGTTTTTTTCGATCATCTGTCTTAAGCGTTCGCTGTTTGTGCCGGGCTGAAGGCCGTACACGATTTCTGCGTTCGGCGCGGCTTCGAGAATATACCATGCTTCACGCTTTCCGTTCGGCTCGTTTTCAATCGCCTGCGCATAAGCGTCTCCGGGATGCACCTGTACCGAAAGCTTATCATTCGCATCGATAAGTTTAAAAAGCAGCGGAAACACACTGCCGGTTTTGGCAACGACCGTCTTTCCCAGTACGGAATCAGTAAACCTTTCAATGACATCACCGAGATCTTTTCCGGCCCAGCAGCCGTTGGCTATGCGGCTTCCCCCGTCCGCGCGGGCAGAGACCTCCCAACTTTCCGCAACATCACCTTCAGGCAAGCTTTTTCCATACCTCTCCAAATTTCTTCCTCCCCATATATAATTCTTGTAATATGGCGTCATTATGAATGGATACAACACTTATATCACCCCAAAAAAATACGTGTTGTTACATAATATGTTGATGTATAAATTGTGTCCGAAAGTATTCACACGATGTTTTTGGATACAGTAAACGTCTTTAACAGTGCGCTTTTTAACATTGAGAAGCATATTCACAGAATTTAATAAGCGAACATATTATGTGATAGAACCTATTAACATGATGTGATTTGACATCTGTTAAAGTATGCAAAACAGGGAGTACAACATGAAAAAAGCTTTGATCACAGGCATCACCGGGCAGGATGGTTCTTATCTTGCCGAATTTCTTCTCGGCAAAGACTATGAAGTTCACGGCATTATCAGGCGCAGCAGCACGGACAACACACAAAGAATCGCGCACCTTTTAAAAGATGAAGCAAGCGACCATGCCAAGCTCATTTTGCACGACAGCGATCTGGTTGATGCATGCAGCCTATCAAGGCTGATTAATAAAATTGAGCCTGACGAAATCTATAACCTTGCCGCCCAGAGCCATGTCAAGGTATCGTTTGACGTGCCCGAATACACCTCAAATGTTGACGCGCTCGGAACGCTGCGGCTGCTGGATTGTATGCGTGATATCGGCTCAAAGACGCGGTTTTATCAGGCATCGTCAAGCGAGCTGTTCGGTTTGGTGCAGGAAACGCCGCAGCGCGAAACCACACCCTTTTATCCGCGCAGCCCCTACGCAGTCGCCAAGCTGTACGCTTACTGGATGACGATAAACTATCGGGAAGCCTATGATCTCTTTGCGTGCAACGGTATATTATTCAATCACGAATCGCCGCGAAGGGGCACAACCTTTGTTACGCGAAAAATCACGCTAGGAATCGCGAATATTCTTAAGGGCGCGCAAGATAAAATCGTGCTGGGCAACATGGACGCAAAACGGGATTGGGGCTTTGCGGGCGATTATGTGGAAGCGATGTGGCTGATGCTTCAGCAACCCAAGCCGGATGATTTTGTCATCGCCACAGGCGAAACGCACACTGTGCGCGAATTCTGCGAGCTTGCCTTCAAGCATGCCGGTATCACCCTTATATGGCAGGGCACAGGAGTCGACGAAAAGGGTATCGACGCGACTTCGGGGCAAGAGCGCATCAGCATCAGCAAGGAATTCTTCCGTCCGGCCGAGGTCGATCTGCTGCTTGGGGACGCCACCAAAGCCAGACAGGCGCTCGGTTGGGAGCCCAAAATCAGTTACGGCCAGCTCGTCAAAATGATGGTGGAGCATGATATCAATCAACCACTGATGGTATAAAATCAGGGAGGAATCAATTATAAATGATAAATAAACAAAGCAAAATATATGTCGCCGGCCATACGGGTATGGTCGGTTCCGCAATCGTCCGCAGCCTTGCGCGCAATGGTTATGCTAATATTATCTCAAAAACGCACGACGAGCTCGATCTGACACGCCAGCAGGACGTGGAAGACTATTTTAACAAGGAGCGCCCCGAGTATGTCTTTATCGCGGCGGCAAAAGTGGGAGGTATCATTTCCAATCAGACGTATCCCGCCGATTATATCACGGAAAACCTGCTGATTGAATGCAATCTGATAAAGAGCGCGTATCAGTACGGCGTGAAAAAGCTGCTGTTTATGGGCAGCTCGTGCATATACCCCAAGGTATGTCCGCAGCCGATACGCGAGGAATATCTGCTGTCAGGGCCGCTGGAAACGTCCAATGAAGCGTATGCGCTAGCGAAAATTGCAGGCATGCACATGTGCAAACACTACCGCACGCAATACGGCGCGGATTTTATCTCGCTGATGCCTGCGAGCATATACGGAGAGAACGATAATTTCGATATTCGTCATTCGCATGTGATTCCGGCCATGATCGTGAAAATGCATACCGCGAAGCTTCAGGGCAAGCCCAGCGTGACGCTTTGGGGCACGGGCACACCAATGAGAGAATTCCTGTATGTCGACGACCTTGCCGACGCCTGCCTGTTTTTGATGCAAAACTATTCGAGCGATACACATATCAATGTGGGCACGGGCATTGAGATCAGCATTCGCGATCTCGCGCATAAGATCAAAGATACGGTCGGATATGAAGGTGACGTTGTTTTTGACGCAGATAAACCGGACGGGACTATGCGCAAGGTGCTTGATATTTCAAAGCTGAGCGATATGGGCTTTACACCCAATGTCGGCTTCGATGACGGTATAAAAAAAGCATATCAATTTTATCTTAGCACTTTACAATCCGTCGATACAGAAAAAAGCACACAAGAGTAGTGCGCTTTGGTATTCAAAGCCAAGGGGCGGGTAAGCATAGCCTGCCCCTAAATTCATATAGCTTGCTGTCAGCGCGATGCCCTATTCGGCTTTATCCTCAACGGGCACTTTAAGCAAATCGTGAAAAGAATTCAGAAGCGACTGTGTTTTCAGTTTATAGCAGCTGAGGCTGTTCTTGATCTCCTCATATTCGCTTTTTATCCTCTCAACCTGCATCTCGGCATCATCAACGATCTTTTTCGCTTTAATTTCAGCTTCCTGAATAATATTGACCGCCTTTTCTGTTGCGTTGAGCTTAATGCTTTCGCCTGTGCTGTGCGCAAGAATCAGGGTATGCTGCAAGGATTCCTCTATCGTCTTGTAATGCTGCACTGTGGCCTTCATAACAGCGACCTCGTTATGCAAATTGCTGACCTCCTGCGCATACTCGTAGTAATCCTCCTTAACCTTGGCCAATATCCTTTCTACTTGTGTCCGGCTATATCCGTATAGCCACTCCTTTTTTAAGTTCAGGTTGTCAAGATCCGTCACAGTATAATTCATCCCTGTTCTCCTTCCATTTTTATAAGCTATATTCTGGATAGCAACTCTCTTTTTTTTTCAATGAATTCCTCGGGTGTCAATATCCCCAAGGCACGCAGTTCGTTAATTTCGACCATCAGCTCAGAAACCGTTTTCGTATGCTCCGCCGCCGGTTCAGCATCTTTTTTTATCTTTACTTCCTGTCTGATCCTTGCCAGCGTGCTGGCAAATTCATTGGCCAACGGTGTCTCTATCAGCACGACATTCTCAACTCCGTTTTCAACATAATCGATTGTTAAAAACATATGTTTTTCTCTTGTCTTTCGCTTGTAGGCAAAGATAAAACCGCTGATTGCCAGCAGCCTTGAAAAAACCGCGTTTTTTGATACCGCTTCCCCCGTCTCAAATGAAACGCGAAGCAGTTTATCGATGGGCAGATAGAAGTGGCTGCCGTTTTTTTTGTCTTTAAAAAAAACACCGGCGTTGTTTACGGCAAGCTCGCCTTTTCTTTCTCCTTTTATCGCAGGATGACCGCCGATGTATTTAGATACGCCCGATACAACCACGTTGCCGCCGCTGCTGATAAACGCTTGGTATGCGGTTTCGGCCTCAGTTGACAATTGGTAATTAAATATATTCTTCATTCTCCCTCACCTCTACATTATATGATTCGAGTCTGCCTTATAATGTGCGAAGCATTGTGTACCATTTTATTGTTTGCGCAAGGCCGTCTTCTAAGGATACATATGCTTCTTTACCGAATTCCGCGCGTACCTTTGTCATGTCGAGCCAGGCATTTACGGGGCCGCCCTTCACTTCTTGCGGCACCTCGGGGAACACAACATTCGCACTCATTTGCTTTGCAATCTCCACTGCCAGCTGCGCGATCGACCGATCGGAAACACCGCCGACGTTGTATACCGCTTCGCTGCCCGACAGAACTATTTTCCACAGAAGCTCCACCGCGTCAGTGACATAACAATATGCACGCCGGGCGGTGCCAAGATCCATCATCCGTATTTCTTTATCGAAGCCCTTTTGTATAAACTCGCTGATCACCCTTCTGTCCCCCAGCCGTGTTCCCGGGCCATAGGCAAGGGCAAGGCGGGCAGATTTTGCATCAACGCCTTTTGAACGATGTACGTTGACGATCGCTTCTCCGCATCGTTTTGCTTCAATATAACAAGCCCTTGGGTGCCCTGGGTTTGTAGTCCCGATCTGCGATTCGGAAAACGGCGGCTGTGACAGCCCCGTGTACACCTCACTTGTGCTGACAAAAAGAAATTTACCGCCGGGGTTGAGTTTTTCGAGCAGTGAAAATGTCGTCAACGTGTTGAGCTTCAGGGTCTTAAGCGGGTTCTCCATAAACCGTATTGGCTGTCCGTAGCCCGCCGCATGGACAATGCAGTCTGCCGCGGGCAGGCTTTCGCAAAAAGAGGTATCCGTCAGATCGCCGCGTAATATCTGCGCGTTGTCCTCGTCAAGCAGCTCTTCAACATATGGCAGCGGCTCTTGATTCACCACGGCATATACTTGTTTAACATCGTTGCTAATCTGCTGCAAACAAGCAAGCATATGCACGCCAATCAGGCCGGACGCGCCTGTTATCAATACGGTTTTATCCTTCAGCGCAGAGAGGTCTGTGTCCTTCAATATCCTTTGCGCATTATCCATTATCATTTCGGCCAGTTGACTCATCGCTTACACACCTTAATTGCTAATACAGCAGTTTAATATTCGTCTCCGGCCAGTCCTTTAAGCGCATGACCGCGTTGGAAAGGCTCGAATAGCCGTTTCCAATGAAAAAGTCGCACTCCAGCGCAAGATACGTATCCTTTATAATGTCCATCGTATCCTTAATGAGCTCCGCTCCTTTTTTTCTTTTATACGGGTAGTCCGTATTGCACTGACGCACGGGACCGCGAAAGATTTCCTTTTTGCTGTCGGACAGTATCAGCACTTGGTTAAAGCCATAATGCCGTTTATATTCCTGCGCGATGCGCTTGGTATCCGTGATCAGAAACACATGCCGCGCACTATACTTATGAAAATACTGCCATATATTCGGATGGTAAAAATCGTTGTTGCTATACAGCTGATTGCCTTCGTTGACCAGCGCGTTTCCATGAACGTGCACACCCACGATGGGCTTTTCATCGCGGAATGACGGGTTCGCATGTATAAAATTCTTGACTCTTTTTGTGACTTCGGGTTTCACCTTCAGGTATTTATCATACAGTCGTCTGTATATCTGATGCGCGCTCATTCCATAGTAAGCGGAGCCGGGCATGATCCACGGCAGAATCGAATTAACGTGATAGTACACGTCGCTTACCAATACAGTCGCGCTGCTGCTTATCATGTCCTTAAGCGCTCTGTCCTTCCATCCAAACCTGTCAGGGTCTTCAAGCATGACGTTGTTAAAATTCCATATCGGTGGATAATAAGAATAATCGGGATGTATCGCGTCGTTAACGGTATATTCCGATACCGGCTCAAAAAACAGCTCAAACGCGTTGGTATTCAGCGATTCGCTGTACATGCTCTCCATGCCCCAGTAGACGACCGGTATCCTGTCTGTAATTTCTGCCACAAGCAGCTGCCCGATGACATGCTCAACATCCGCCCAGAGGCTATACCCCCAGGATTTGATCAATAAAAACCGCATAATCATACACCTCCATAAAGTTCCGGATAATTGAGTTTGTGTTCTTTATCTCTGTTTTTTTTCCGCAGAAGATTGAGGCTCTTTCTTCGCTTGGCAAGTCTTTTTTCCTGCTTGATCGTGTTATAAAACAAGACGATATGCCCCGGCGGCCAATCTTTTAACCGGTTCACAGCAAAGGATACGTTCGAATAGCCGTTACCGATAAAATAGTCACATCTCGCGGCAAGATACGTATCCAATATAATCTCGATTCCCTTTCTCCTGCGATCCACGTAATTTTCAACCTGAACCGCCTTGTCGGCGGAACCGCTGCTCCTGTTGCAATCGGTCGTGATAATCATATCGCCGTACAAGCGCCGGTATTGACCAAGAATCTTTTTGCTGTCTGTCAAAAGAAAAATCTTTTTGATACCGCATTGTCTGATATGCCTGCGAATCTCGGCGTGATACTTGCGGTTTAGCGCAGGCAAATTCGCCACTTCGATCACTTTGTCTGTCCCGCGCACATGAACACCAAGCACAGGCCCCTGCTCTTTGATATGTTGGGCGTAGAAATCATCAATCTCCGTTTCTATATCAGGCAAAAGCTTCAGGTATTTTTTGATAATGCGTCTGTATATCAAAATCGGCGGCATACCGTATGCCCAATGTTCTTTTGGGATATATTCCAGAATCGGCCGTGGAAAGCTGTGAGTATCGCTGACCACGACGTCTGCATCGCTTCTCATCATGCTGCCAAGGTCACGATGTGTTGCAGACGTTTTATCAATATCCTCAACCAATGCGTTTTTATAATTCCAGATGGACGGATAGAATGTATGCTCCGGACGGAGTACATCCCGCAGCGAAAAGGGGGATATCGGCCTATAGTAAAGCTCAAACCCGTTGGTGCTGATGGTGTCACTGTAAAGGCTGTTCATCCCCCAGTGCACCACAGGTATCCGGTTCGTCAGCTCCGCGATGAGCAGCTGCCCGATAAGATGCTCCATGTCAGCCCAGAACCCCCAGCCGTATGCCTTAATTAATATAAATCGCATTTGTTAGCTCTTCCTCCATATTTTTCGTGTTACTTAAATACGCGCGCAATCCGTCGCAGAGAATTTCCGGCGTTTTTGATGATGAGCCGGTATCGTCCGTCTGCTTCTTCGGGAGCGTTTCGACCTGTCTTTGCAAGCTTATAGGTGAAATTGTACAGTTTGTCAAACATCCAGTAATGGAGCTTAAAATTTGTTTCAGGCCACTCCCTAAGCTCCGTCACGGCATGAGACAAGCTGGAGCTGCCATAGCCGATAAAAAAGCTGCATGCGGCCGCGGCGAATGTATCTGTCAGAATCTCGATTCCTTTGCTGCGCTTGTTCAGAAATGTTTCCAGCTTTTCCTCACGACTGGCATTGCCCGCAGCGTCACGTTCGTAGTCGTTATATATGACCATTGATCCGTATTCATTCACGAATTCGTCTAAGATATCCTCACGGTCCGTTAATAAAAATAAGTGCTTAATGGCAAACTTGCCAAGCGTTTTGTGAATCTCCGGATGGAACACCTTATACGGATCCTGCGGCTTTGCCGCGTCGATGAGCCGAACGTTCTGATGCTGGTCTACGGTTTCATCCACTTCAAAAACGTCGCTGCGCACAATATGCAGGTTTGTGTGATATGAGACATTGAGCTTAGTAAAAGCGCTGATCTGCGGATATATGCCAAGCGTAAAATCTCCGGGCATATGAACGGCCAGCACAGGCTGTGCGCTTCTGATATTATTATTACAGAAAGCCTCAATGGTATTTGCAATATCCGGTTTCAGGCGGATATACCGGTTCATGAGCCTTCTGTATATCATTAGCGGCGTCAAGCCATACATCTCATGAGATGAGGTGATCCAGGGATAAAGCTGCTTCACAGACAAATTGATATCGCTGACCACGACATTTGCATCGCTGGCGATCATATCCCCGATATTACGGTATATATTGCTATCTCTGTCCGGATCGTCAGACATCAAATTATCATGCTTCCATATCGGCGGATAATACGTATAACGAGGTCTCATCACATCGTATATCGTATATTGCGAAACGGGTTCAAAATACAGGCTGAATGCATCGTTATATATCCTGCCTTCATGCAGACAATTTGTTCCCCAGAAAATAACTGGTTCCCTGCCCATCAACTCCGCAGCCAGAAGCATCACGACCACATGATGTACATTTTCCCACAAGCTTGCGCTGCTTGCCTTAATCAACAGAAATCTGTCTTTTGGCATAAAATAAACACACCTCTTTGCCTTCCATAATGTATAGTTTATATTATGGAACTAACAAAAAAGTGTGTATAACTGTACAAATTACAATAGATCATCCAATCCAAGCTCTCCGAGCTTTTGAACAAAAGACTTTATCTCTTGCGCCCGTTCCCTTGGACATACAATCAGTGCGTCCTTCGCCGAGACAACGATCATATTCCGAATACCGATCGTGGCGATAAATTCGTCTTCACTGACGATCACGCAGTCATGGGTATCAAGGCCCAAATGCGGTCCCGAAACAGCATTGCCGTTTTCATCGTGCTTTAGCGTCTTGGCAAGCGCCTCAAGGCTGCCGATATCGTCCCAATCAAAATGTCCCTTTACCGCAAAAATACCTTTCGCCTTTTCAAGAACGCCGTAGTCGAACGAAATATTTTCAAGCTGTGAATATGCTTCAAGGATACGTTCCTCAAAATCCGGTTCATCAATGTGCCTGATCGCAGCGTTTAAAACGCCATAATGCCCGGGAAGGTACATCTCAACATTTTTGATGATGATGTCGGACACGCCAAGGAGTATCCCTCCGTTCCACAGATATTCTCCTGACTCAATCATGCTTTTTGCTGTCTCAATATCCGGCTTCTCGGTAAATCTGTATACTTTTGAGACTTTCGAATCCGGGTCTTTATCAGCGTGAATATATCCGTACCCCGTCGCCGGATATGCCGGTACAATTCCGATCACCACAAGCTCTTTTGTCAATTCCGCTGTTTCAAAAGCCTGCAATATCGTCTCCCGATAGCCATGAGTATCTTTGACATAGCCATCTGCCGGCACGAAGCATAAAACGCCGGGGCCGTACTTCTCCTGTATCATCATTGCGGCGTATGCAATGCAGGCCGCCGTATTTTTACGCAGGGGCTCCGCAATGATATTAGACAATGGCATCAATCCATCAATCGTGTCCCTTGTTATATTCATAAGGTTTTCGTTAGTAATGACATAGCAATCTTCAGGTGCAACAATCTCGCAAATACGGCGAATTGTTTGCACGAGCATGCATTCATCTCCGTCTGCGCTGACGAATTGTTTTGGTTTTTGCTGTTTGGAAAGCGGCCAAAGCCTAAGGCCGGCTCCTCCTGCCATAACAACCACATATCGATTCATTTGACGACAACTCCAGGTGTGTTTTTTGATTTGTATATTTTAAATTATGCCTATGCATCCTTGTTTGTTACACTATATACGTATCACAATAGCGATCTCTATTTCATAAAATAGTATTGCATTCAACCATTTGAACAGCAATCTATTTATCTTGCATGGAGGAACATGATGACCTATAACGAAAAGTATGCTTTTTGGCAAAACAGTGCTTATTTTGATGATGATACAAGAAAACAGCTTCAAGATATCGAGGATAACCCCGCGGCGATTAAAGACCGATTTGAAAAAGAGCTCAAATTCGGCACCGGCGGCTTGAGAGGGCTTGTTGGCGCAGGCACCAACAGGATGAATATTTACGTTGTACGCAAGGCCTCGCAAGGGCTGTCTGATCATATTGTCAGCAAACACGTGGAATCTCAGAACATCGTGATTGGATTCGACTCGCGCAGCCAATCGAAACTTTTTGCAGAGGAGGCGGCAAAGGTACTCGCGGGTAACAGCATAAGGGTATATCTTTTCAGCAATCCCCGACCCACCCCGATGCTTTCTTATGCCATCCGGCAGCTTCAAGCGGCAGCCGGAGTCATGATTACCGCGAGCCACAATCCCAAGGAATACAATGGTTATAAGGTTTACGGCGACGACGGTGCGCAGCTCAGTGATACCAGCGCAGTGTCTGATGCAATCGCAAGCATCGAGGACATAACCCGCGTCCATTTGCTCGACAGTGACAGCGCAGTGAATGCCGATCTTTTACGCTTCGTTGGCAAGGAAATGGATGATGCTTATCTGTCAAGCGTCAAGGCACTTATTGTTGATAAGGATACTGTTAATAAATGCGCAGGTTCTGTTCGCATCGTATACACACCACTGCACGGCATAGGCGGAGAAACAGTTTCCCGCGCACTGAAACAAACGGGCTTCAATGACCTTCATATTGCAGAGAATCAGTATTTGCCTGACGGGAATTTCCCGACACTGAATACCACGCTCAACCCGGAAGATAAGCAAGTGTATGAAGAAGCGCTTAAGCTTGCGAAAGCCAAGGACGCCGACCTGATCATCGCGACGGACCCCGACTGCGACCGCACAGGCGTTATGGTGCGTAAATCAAAAAAACGTTACGTTCTGTTAACGGGCAACGAAGCAGGCACGCTCATGCTCGACTATGTGCTGCGCAATAAACGGCAGGAGAAGCCGGATGACAGTTTTATTGCAAAGACGATCGTCACCACCCGAATGGCGGACAGTATCTCCCGACATTACGGCGTTGGCATTGAAGACGTGCTGACAGGCTTTAAATATATCGGTGAACTGATCCGCAAGCTTCACGATACGGGTGAACGCACATTCATTTTCGGGCTGGAAGACAGCTGCGGCTATCTGTTAGGAACCGACGTGCGTGACAAGGATGGCGTTATCGGATGTATGCTCATCGCAGAAACAGCCGCATGGTATAAATCCAAAGGCATGACACTTCATCAAGGCCTTATGCAGCTGCAAAACAAATTCGGCTGGTTCACCGGTGAATTGGTCTCATGCCATATGGATGCAGATCAATTTGTGCCGTTGCGAGAATCGCTTTTTTCGGATATTGACGGCACCGCTTTTAAGGATTTCGGCGTTACCGCAGTGAGAAATTATGCTGCGCAATTAAGGCATGATCTCAAAATCGGCGAGTTGACCAAATTGACTCTGCCAAAGTCGGATGTGGTGTATTATGAGCTTGCGGACGGCTGGTTTTGCATACGTCCTTCGGGCACCGAATCAAAATTAAAAGTATATATTGAAGTATGCGGGAAAAGTGGCAGAGCTGCCAAAAGAAAGCTTGTCAGAATAAAAAGATTCATTATGAAAAAGCTTGAGCAGCCCTGATTTTGTTCTTGGACATGACGGGTTGCACCTGCGCAGCCCACACCATGGCTCCACCCCAAAAGCTAACTTTTGGGGACCCCGGGAAGTTTTGCGCAGTTTGGAGTTCGAGGAAAAAGCAAAACCGGTAAACCGGCGGAAACCGGTAGGTTTTTCGACAAGCTAAAAGCGACCTAATTAAAGGCCGCTTTTCTTAGTTGAGCTAAATCGTATTCTATTGCTTTGCCTATTTCCAAACAGAATCACGGGGAATGATCTTCATAAGACATATATCGTTGCCCATTTTTATGCTTTTCAACAGCTCGACATCGACTTCACAGCCAAACGCTTTCTCGAAAAGCACTTTGCTATATCCCGTCGTGCATTGGCACCATGTATCCGTATCCAGTTTATGAACATCGGCCAGCATCGGACATGGGCAAAACGGAAATTGCAGATAGATCTCCCCATTTGCGGATGAAAGACCAGCCGTCTTTGCTTTTTCCTGATTCGCAAATTCCTCCAGATTAGAAGATATCTCCATGAGTTCCTTCAACAATGCCAGTTTTTCATCCATCGCATATCCGCATTGGCAGTTCATTCTGATCTGCTTAACGGCAGGCCTGTCAAAGTGACTTTCCAGTCTGTTCATGGTGGATTTTACCCATGTCGCATTGTCCTCAGTCTCATGTTCCCCATACACAATCTTTGCAGCTGTATCATCGTTGCTGGCCGCTTTTATGGCACAATAAATAACCTGCTCTTGAATTTTTCTAATATCAAACATCATTAAACCTCTTTCTTAACTTTTTTTGCAGCGGTTTAAGAAGTGATGAAAAAACACACCCAAATAGTGTGTGCTGTAAATCAAACATTTCCACACAACTTATCCACTATTCACTATTAATCAAACGTACAATAATCAAGGCTGTATTAACAGCCCTACGCTATACACTTCATTTGAAAACTAGTGATAGATTGGATCAATCATTGCAGACAATGTCCTTTCGGTATTAAGATAATCTGTATATTACTATGTTTACATTTATTTTGTCAAAACATTTATTGCATTTTGTTTTGTATCATCCGTATAAATATTTCCACAATAACAGGATCAAACTTGCTCCCTCCTTGTGCAGAGATATGCTCCAAAGCCTCTTGAAGTGTCATTATCTTTTTTTCTACCAACCGATCATAAGCTTCAACAATCGCAATTATCCTTGCAAGCAAAGGGATGCTCTCAGATTTAAGGCCTTTGGGATACCCACTCCCATTCCATTGTTCATGATGACTGTAAACGATATTTGCTATATCCAATGTGTCGTCAAAAAGGTTTAGTATGCGAAAACCCACAACGGCATGCTGATATATCTTGTTCTGCCCTTCACCCTCTTCATAATTTCTTGTTTTATCTTCTATCTCAACGACCTTTCCGATATCATGAAGAAATCCAGCTTTTTTTAGTCTGTTTATTTCAACTTCACTCAATTTAAGCTCTTTACCTAAATCTTGTACCAGCTGACTCACAGCTTCAGCATGGTGGTGTTCTTCAGGGTTTCTCTCATGCAGCGTTTCCACTATTGTTTCAATCATTTGCTCATTAATTGTTTTGCGGTTATTTGTCTTTTCTTTATACATGCTGTTCTCGGCATTTTCCAAAATTCTTTCAATAGCGATTTTTGATGATGTTTTCGTGTCATATCCCAAAGACATGCTGCATTTAATAGCGGAAAGCTTTTCTTTTACAAACTCATTTTGAATTCTTTGCACAATGTTCTGTGCAACAGGTTTATCTGTGTTTGGTAAAATGATAATAAACTCATCTCCGCCGACTCTTGCCACAATGTCTTCATTACGGCATACGTCTTTTAGTATTTTTGCCGACCTTTTAATCAACTCGTCTCCGGCCGTATGTCCAAAAATATCATTGGTAAGCTTAAGTCCATTTAGGTCTCCAAATATAATGGATATGGGTATGTTCTTTTTGTTGTCGATTGTTTTTAATGTCTCTTCAAAGTGCGTTCTGTTATAAAGCCCCGTCAGTGAATCATGACAGCTTAAATACTTAATATGTTCCTCGGTTCTCTTTCTTTCCGTATTATCCATAAATGTGACGACACCACCGACGATCTCCCCATTTTTGAATTGCGGATAAGAATAATAGACAGCATCAAAAAAAGTCCCATCTGACCGCCAAAACACTTCATCCTCACACTGCTTTCCAATTCCGGTTACTAGTGTTCTGTGTATTTCACAGTCCTCTGTTAAAATCGCAGATCCGTCCTTTCGGCTATGATGAATCAAACTATGCATATTCCGCCCAAGCAGATCATTCTGACTCTCGTACCCCAGCATTCTTATACAGCTTGCGTTGCAAAAAGTGCAGTTCCCATTTTTATCGCTGCCAAATATAGCCTCGACTGTCGAATCAAGAATAAGTTGAAGTTTGTCTTTGTATTCTTCCAAGGCATCATTAGCTGTTATCAGGTCTATTGTTCTTTCCTTGACTTTCTCTTCGAGATTATTGACAAGAGTGTATACGGCATTCGCCATTTCATTATATGAGCTGGACAGCTCCCCAATTTCGTCATTTCTTTGAGGCTCGTCTTCGGAAAGCTGCTTGGTCACCTTTATCATGCTGCCAATGGGTCTAAGCAGCTGTGCGACCTGGCTTGTCACATCATGAAGATGCGATATTGGTTTGGCAATACTATTAGGAATCACAACCGACAAAAAAATCGCGATAAAAGTCAGCGCGGCAAAGAAAATTGAACTGACTAGCGTAATTCTCCCCAGAGCGTTGGAAACCTGCTCACGCACCGCATCCATTTCTTTGGTGATGTAATAGCTGTATTCATATACATCAGACTGGATCAATCCTGTAATTATTTGAACGTCGTTTTCCCATATCGCAATATTGTCATAATAATGTCCGCCAACTTCCTTGTTATACTCAATTTGCTTTACATATTTCTCTAAGTTGTTAAGCAGTTTCATGATGCTTTCAGCACGTCTTTTATTGTCATTCAGGCTGGTATTATTCATCAGATCCTGTGTAATCATACGCGCATCTTCTATTGTGCTATATGGGTCTATTTCCTCAACTGTGGAGTGGCCGGCAATGATCAGATAAATCTGATAATCGAAGTCCTCTTTAAAATCAATACTGAATCTGGCAGCCTCAGCGGCATTCGCAATGATTTTATCGTACTTCTGATTATAGTTATAAACATTCAGTAAAAATACGACGAAGAGGATCATCAAAGGCAGTATTATAAAAAGAAGCAGCAGCTGTATTTTACGAGCCAGCCTTAAATGCCCAAAAAAATCTCGGATCTTATATCTAAATTCTCTTAGCATGACAATCCTCTCTGCCCTTTATCAGGCAATTGGATTCGCGCCTGCCAAACATTCGTTTGGCATTATTAACCATACTATCTGCACACGATGATTCACTAGAATCTCGATTCTTTCAATTTGGCGGCTTGGTCAGGCCAAAAGGTCTGTTCAGTAACATATGATTTCTTGTCGACCGGCTCACCGACCTGAAGAGCCTTGATCAATTCTTCAACGCGGGGACCATGCAAAGGGTTGCATTCCACGATAACATTAATTTTTCCGTCGATCATATACTGGAAGGCTTTCTTGCTGCCATCCCAGTCCACAATGATAATTTCGCCATCGGGTCCGCAAGTCTTGCCAGCTGCCTCAATAGCAGCTATCGCACCAAATGTCATATTGTCGTTTTCGGAAATAACGACATCGATATCCTCAAAGGACTTAAGCATAGCCTCCATGACCTCTTGTCCTCTCTCTTGAGTAAAGTCACCAGACTGTCTGTCAAGCATGTTCCAGTTGGGATGCTTGGCACAGCCTTCCTCAAATCCTTGCGTGCGTCCGATCTGAGCGGAAGAACCGATAGTCCCCTGAAGCGTGACCATATTGACGGTATCCTCATCTGTAACTCCCTTGTCCGCAAGGATCTTCTCAAGAGCTTTCACGCCGTCCCGCCCTTCCTGAAAAAAGTCAGAACCGATCCACGCTGCATACAAGCTTTCATCATCTGTATCGATCATACGGTCAACGATGATAACAGGTATTCCAGCGTCCTTCGCTTCGGTGAGGGCCGTATCCCAACCAGTTTCGGTATTAGGAGCAAGAATTATATAGTCAACGCCTTTCTGAATAAAGTCACGGATAGCTGTGATCTGTTTCGTTGTTTGCTGCTGAGCATCGACCATTTCAAACTGATATCCCTTTTCTTCTGTGAAGGTCTCTTTCATCGAATTGGTGTTAGCCATTCGCCAGTCAGACTCTGCGCCAACCTGTATGAAACCAACGTAAATAAGACTGGTATCAGATGTTAGGTTATTATCGACAGCCTCTTGTGAAATCGTGCTTTGTACAGCCGGGTCGGCAGATCCGCATCCGGCAAACGCGAATAGCATCGTTAGCCCAAGTAAAATGACAACTGTCTTCCTTATAACCAACATTTTATTCTCCTTAAGTAGTTTAAAATGTCTTAGACTTGTTGTGTACAATTGAGAATAATTATCTTCCATCTACTTGTAAAACATACCGATAACATTTTTAGTAAATGATACACCCAACAAGATAGCAGGAATAGCCAAGCCTAAGATGCTTATGATCATAATTATTGATAAACTATTTGAATATATATTAAACTACACAAAAATAATATAAACAATAAAAATAATAGAGATAATGCAGAAAACGCCGCGTTGTCCTCCCAAAATATGTACTTTCAATGTTCTAAATAGAAAAAGTCCCCCAAAGTCTTTATTTATACAGGACTTTCCAGGGACTTGATTTTTATTCCCGCTCACTCTTTGAAAGCGCTTCTAAAACAATTCTGTTAATAGAATTTGGCTCGTGGCATTTGTATTGCATCAGTTATTCATATCGTTTGGCGACCTGATTTTTTTACCGTCAGCTTGTTATAAAAACACAATTCCCACCAAGCTAGGCTATTCCTTCGGATTCATAATACTTTTCTCACAGTAATCCGTCTATATACCTTCCAAAATTCTATCCCGCCACTTTTTAATCAAATCTATCTTTCTCTCGCCAATATAGAACGGTCTTGGCTCCCCGTTCATGATAATAAAATAGGATAAATCGTCTCTTTTTACGAATTCCACTTTTATCATTTCCTCATTGTCTCTAAGTTCGAGCATAACCGTCAGGTCAGGGGTTCCGCCAATATTTTCCGGATCATAACCTTCAGCGGTAAGAGCCATTATATTGACATATAGAGTTGTAAAATCTTCCTGATTAACCGTTTCTCCAGCACAGGTGAATATATCTTCCGCTTTGGAAGTATCTCTGTTAAAATCAACAACGGTGTCATCCTCAATAATTGTAACCTTATTTATATCCCCAATGGCCACGCTAAGGGGCGCTTCATTCAAAAAATTCGTGATTTTAAACCTTCGAGGGTCAAATACCTCAAGAGAAAGAGTATAAACCTCCTCATAATCATCTACCTTTATGTATATAACCTGTTCTTCCTCATCGATCTTACCGAAATAAATCTTCTGTGTATTTTGTTTGCTATCTCCAATTTCCATTGTATAGGCGGGCTTTTCCAGCCCATACAGGCTCGCTTCGTCAAGATTGTCAGTAATAAAATCTTTTATCTTCAGTTCGAGGATATCTCCCAGCATCTCGTCTACGGCATCACCCCTTGCATCGGTCTCAAGGGGCTGCTTCATTTTCCACGTACCTGAGTCGTCTCCAACAAGCTTATAGTCGCGAATTCCCCCTGTATCCATACTAACCGCGTTTATGGACCCGATATCTACCTCGAGTATTGACCTGTCCCTAAATTCAGTGATAGGTGCAAGAAAATTTTCAACATCATAAGAGCCCAAAATATAAATTTGCTCCCTTGCAGAATCCTTCGCATAATATTGCACCTTGGATGCAGTCATTTCCCCTATCAAAAGAGTGTTTTCGGTACCGTCATTGAGCTTGAAAGAGATTGTTGCTTTTGGATTATCAAGCCCATATTTTTGCAGATCATCAGTATTTTCTTCAAGTATTCTTGATGCCAAAAAGTCTTTCAGTCTGTTTTCAAGTCTGTACAGTGCATCGGCATCAATATTATACTGTCTGGGTTCAATCATAACCCATTCGTCTTGTTTTTTAACGAACAATACTTCATTGCTCTCCGAAACAATGCGAATCTGCTCAACCGCATTATTTTTGTAATTGTAAAGAGTTTTGTCTTGCGCTAATGGCTGTTCCTTATTAAGGTACACCAGCAAACCGACAATAATGGCTATAACGATAAGAAGAATAATGGCAATCCGAATATTTTTCATTGATATCGCCTTCTTATCCACACAATGAAGCCCGTAACAAATGCAATCATCGGTATAATTAGTACTGATGCTATCAGAATTATTGTATACAGCTCTCCCTTTACAAACATACTGTTTGTATTCATTGATTTAGGCCTGATCGCGATTGATTCGTCTCTGTCTTCAACCCAGTTCATAGCATTCATGAGAAAGTTGAAGTTTCCTTGGGTCTCAATATATTCGTTATCTATAAACCTAGCATTACCAACGACTATCATCTTGGTTTCGTCATATCTGAGGTCGGTATTGTCCTTCGAAATGGCCACAGCCAAAGTTGCAGGCCCGTCTTCATCCTCGTCGGTTTTGGTTGGTGCTGCGTCATCAATATTATACCTAATCCATGATTGGGCAGAAGTCGCTAAAAGCGTTTCAACGGTTACCGTCCTGTCAATCTCGCTCATTATTTCTAAATTGCTAGAGAAAGGTAAAAGGACAAATAACCTGTCTTCGTTCAGTTTCTCTACGATGCTATTTTGTATATTGTAGTAAGGCACAAGAAACATTTTATTATTGGCGTAGAAGCTGTTGCCGTCTTCCTCCACGACGAAGTTGTTTGAGTACTGTATGCCGTAACTTTTTAAAAGACTGTTGAAGTTCGGAAGTTGTTCGCCTTTTGCAATAATATCGAACAGAAAAATGACTCTCCCGCCCTTTGTAAGATATTCCTCAAATTTTTCCTTTTCATTATCGCTTAAGTCTTTTTTTGGAGATACCACAACAATAGAATTCGCATCATCGGGAATTGATTCTGTTTTTAAAATATTAAGGCTTTCAACAACATGCGCTTCTCCTTCAATCCTTGCCTTTAGCTTGGAAAGATCTCCATTGATATCAGGTTCCCTGTGACCTTCCAGGAAATATACCTTCGGAAGATTCTTGGAAATCACATGTATAATCGCTCCTGTGAACTGCTGTTCTCCATTGAAAGCTTTACCATAAGCATAGTCGTTCAAGATATAGATGTCAGATTTGTTGACCTTCTTTATTCTTCCATCACTTTCAAACACAATTGTGCCGTTAGAAATACCTTCATCAGTTATATCATACTTCTTAACCACTGCAGGGTTCCTGTCTGCATCAACATACTCAACCTTAATTAAACCTTTGCCAAACTTGCGGTACTCCTCTAAAAGGGATTCCACCATCTGGTCTTCTCCGCCTTCTTCAAAGAAAGCCACGACATTCACTTCGTTCTCCATGGTGTCAAGAACACCTGTGGTCTGTTCGGATAGAGTGAAGATTTTCTCCGTAGTCATGTCATAGGTCCATGGCAGCATGTCGGCCAAAATATTGACCAGAAACAGAATGGCAATAACCGCCACGACAATAAAGACTGAATTTAGTCTTTTTAAAAAGTACTTATACTTCCTAAATTCAATCTTTCGCATGGTTCTTCCCCCCTTTGTCTTGCTGCCTGTTTTTCACCACAACTGTTGTTAGGAACACGAATCCAACTGAAAAGCTCAGATAGTATACCAGAGGACCAATCTTCAGTATTCCATTGGAAAACTCTTCATACTTGCTGAGGATTGCAAACCAAGAGACAAACCGCTTTAAAAAGTCAATTGGAATGGCATTGGTGAGCAATCCGATAATCATAAACCCAAAAAGAAAACCGAATCCTATAATAGCTGATGTTACCTGACTGTCGGTCAGCGATGAAGCAAAAAGGCATATTGCTATATAGGCCGCTCCAAGAAGTGCAAACCCAAAGTAAGAACCTGCTATAGCCCCAAGGGATGTCTTTCCGAAAATCATAATAAACACAGCAAATACTCCTGTGGCACATAAAGTGACAAAGTATACGAATACCGCCGCTAAATATTTTCCAATGATAATCGAGTTTAGAGAGACTGGAGAGGTAAACAGAATCTGGTCGGTTGCCATTCTCTTTTCTTCAGCCAGAAGTTTCATCGTAAGAATCGGAAATATAACTATAGACACATAGTTCAAAACTCCCAGCATTCCGTATATGTCCCCTTTAGCACTCCACAGGTTGTATATTGAAAAAACAACTCCCGAGAGAAGCAGGAATATTCCCATGAACACATAGCCGAAGGAAGTATGAAAATAAATAGACACCTCTTTTTTAAATACTGCCAGCATCGTCTATTCAACCTCCATAATGTCATTTTCCTCTGACGTAAGCTGAAGGAATATATCTTCCAGACTGACGTCTACGGATTTCATTTCGTGTATCGGATAACCGAGGTTGGCCATTGTAAAGAATAATGGTGTTCTTACATCGGTTGATTTTTTGTTTTCGATGATGTAACTGGAGAAACCTGTTGCTATATCTTTCTTATCCCGACTCTGTTCAACGCTTATGACCCCGCCTATTCCCTTGATGACATCCGTTATCTGTTTTTCCGGCCCTTTTATTCTCGTCAGGAAACATTCAGTGGAAGTCATGTTCATCGCCAGGTTTTCAGGAGTATCAATGGCCGCTATTTCCCCTTTGTTGATTATGATTACCCTATCACAAACCGCACTGACCTCAGCCAGTATATGGGAGCTTAATATGATGGTATGTTCTTTTCCAAGGCTCTTGATCAATGATCGTATATCTTGAATCTGCTTTGGATCAAGTCCTACCGTCGGCTCGTCCAGAATAAGAACATCGGGGTCGGAAATAAGGGCTTGTGCAAGGCCGACTCTTTGTCTATAGCCTTTTGACAAGTTTTTTATTAATCTATCCTTAACTTCAGTTATTTTTACAAGATCCATGACTTCGAGAATATGAGATTCTCTCTTCTCTCTACTAATGCCTTTGAGGTCACACACAAATTTTAGATATGACTTTACTTTGAGATCGGGATAAAGGGGAGGTATTTCAGGAAGATAGCCCAGCCTTTTCTTTGCCTCGATCGGTTTCTCGGATATATTGTACCCTCCGATTAAAACGCTCCCCTCCGATGGAGGTCTGTAGCCGGTAATCACATTCATAGTCGTCGTCTTGCCCGCACCGTTTGGTCCTAGTAATCCCAGAATTTCTCCTTTTTCAACGGTAAAACTTATATTTTTTACACCTATTTTTTTGCCGTACTTCTTGGTAAGGTTATTAACCTCAATCATTTTGTCCACCCCCAGATATAGAGAATTCAATCTTATTGGTAAGTCCCACGTACTATTAGGGTTTACTGCATGAATTGTATCTTTGTATTCAGTGCGGGCTGAAAACTCGCACTGAATACAGGTATTCCCCACACACTCTCTGAATGTTCTCGGCGTCAGGGGCTTATTAAATGAACGGTAATCACTTCCGTGATCTGAACCTCCTGCTTGCTTTTGACTATGAAATTACCCCGACCATTGGCATGAACCTATTTTTTTTCTTTTCGCATCTGACTTAAACTGTCAAGTGATATTGCAGTCAGGAGTATCATACCGATTATAAATGTCTGCCAGTAAGGATTGATATTTAATAACACCATTGAGCTAGTGACTAACTGGAGCAGTGTTATACCAAGAACGGCTCCTAAAACAGTGCCTTTTCCACCTGTCAGACTGGCGCCGCCGATAACCGCTGCTGATATGGCTGTCATTTCCAGACCTTGACCGAAGGTCGGCGTAGCCGACGTAAACCTGGCCATATAAATTATTCCAGCCAGACCGGCAAGGGTTGAACAAAGAACAGCCACTGATATCTTCACCTTTGCAACGTTTATACCAGAGAACATAGCAGCCTTTTCATTACTGCCTACATAGAACACAGACCTTATAAGCGTGGACCTTCTCATAAGGAAATCACACAGAATCACAATGACAAAAAACAACAATATGACAAATGGTATTCCTACTATCTTGCCGACGCCCATGAACTTGAAACTATCCGGCAGCTGATATAAGGATAACGGTGTTCCTTTCGTTATGATCAGGCATATCCCCCTTAATATACCAAGCATAGAGAGTGTCGTAATAAGGTGGCTTAATCTCACTTTCGTCACAAAAAATCCGATTAATAGTCCCACAACCGCGGTGGTCGCAAGACCCGCGAGGCTTGCAAGCCAAGGGTTCCATCCATTAAGGAATAGAGAACCGGAGACACACATAGCCACACACATTGTGTAGCCTACCGAAACGTCAATACCGCCCACAATAAGCATAACTGTCATACCTATGACAACGATACCGTTGGTTGTAAATGAAAGCAGCACCGCTTCAATATTATCCCAAGTGAGAAAGTATGGAGACGCAAACGACATTATTACACATATTGCGAATATTATAATAATAAGATTGAGCTCCTTGAAATTTCTTAACTTCTCTATAAATGTCGCATTCTGCATGCCACTGCTATTGATTTCATTATCCGGTTTATTATTTAAGTTTAATTCAGACATCGTTTAACACCTCATCCAAAATTCTATTCGTTTATACCCGACGCCAATTGAATAATTTTGCTTTCATTCAAGTCGTTCGGGCCGACCTCTCCGCTCAAAACGCTTTCGTGCATGATGACAACTCTATCGCACATGCCTATAATTTCAGGCAGTTCAGAAGAAATCATTATTATACCCATCCCTTGATTAACCAGTTTCCTTAATAGTTTATGAATTTCCGCCTTAGCGCCTACGTCTATACCACGCGTTGGCTCGTCCATTATTATGACTTTGGGCTTAACTGTTAAAAGCTTTGATATGAGTACTTTTTGCTGATTTCCACCACTTAATGAAGATGCGTTTTTGTCGATGCTGTTGCACTTTATGCCCAGCATCTGCGCATAAGCATTCCCCTGTTTATCTTCAAGAGCCCTATACACAAGTCCATTTTTTGAAATGTTCTGAGTTCTCATTGCCGAAATATTCATTTTAATGCTCAGATCAAGGAATAATCCCAAAGACTTTCTGTCTTCAGTTAGGTACACAATTCCATTATCTATCGCATCCTTTGGATTGTTAATTTCGATTTTTTCCTGTTTATAAAAAACTTCTCCTGTTATCTTCTTTCGAAGACCACAAATCGCTTGTGCAACCTCGCTTCTGCCGGCACCAATTAGGCCCGCCAGCCCCAGTATTTCGCCTTCTCTGAGTTCAAAGCTGATTTTATTAAATCGGTCACCGTCAGAAAAATTCTTGGCTTCAAACAATATTGGGCATTCATTCGTATTTTTCTTGCTTTTTTCGGGATACAAATCACTGATTTCTCTGCCAACCATTCTGCTTACAACTTCTTTTGAGTTGGTCTGTGAAACATCAAATGTGCCAATATAACAACCATCCCGAAGTATGGAAATACGATCGCACTCCCCGAAAACCTCAGCCATCCTGTGACTGATATATATGATTCCAATACCCTTTTCTTTCAAGATTCTCATAATCTTAAATAAAGCGACAGATTCATTTTCGGTCAGTGTGGATGTTGGCTCGTCCAGTATTAATATCTTGCAGTTCATCGACAATGCTTTTGCAATTTCAACGACTTGCTGATTGGATACGCTCAACTCGCTAACGATCTTTCTCGGATCGATATCAGACATTGGCTTTAGTATTTCGGCAGCTCTTTCATATAACTGCTTGTAGTTAACGGTAAAATTCTTACTGTTGTAGATTTCTGACATGAATATATTCTCGGCAACAGTCACATGAGGACAAAGCGCAATTTCCTGATGGACAAAGCCTATGCCTAACTTATGCGCTTCATGTGGGTTTCTTATCTGTACATGTTTGCCATCAATGAATATTTCTCCTGCATCTGCAGGAAAAACCCCATCAATTATATTCATTAGAGTTGACTTGCCGGCACCGTTTTCACCGACGAGTGCATGGATTTCGCCTTTTCTAAGTGAAAAGTCTACTCCGCGCAAAGCCCTTGTTGCCCCAAAACTCTTCTCAATTCTTTTTGCCTCTAGTACTGTCTGCTGTTCCATCAAAGGAAACACCACCTTACTTATGGATTGCATTCTGTAAAAACCTTATAGAGCGGCGATATTTAATAAATATCGCCGCTCTTCTGTAAACGATTGAAAATATTATTCTTCAATTCCCTTTGACCACGGACGCGATTCAAGGTATTTATCCCAGTAGAAAGCGTCTGCGTTCTCTTTGGTAACCATGTTCATGCCGTTATCAACGAACGGAAGGTTCAGCGGGCTGACACCTTTCATTTCGTAGTCACTCATAGGATCCATCATATCACTATGCTTTAAGAGGAACAGTGAAAGCATACCCATATAACCTTGAGTTCCCTGATCAGGATTCACAGCGCCCCAGATATCGCCAGCTTTGATAGCATCAAGAATCGAAATGTTAAGGTCTCTTGTGAGCACCATTACATCTAAACCGCTTTCCTTGACAGCTTGGAATACGCCCTGCGCTGACGCAGCTTCGGGGGTAATATAAGCATTGAGGTTCGGATTTGCCTGCAATGTAGCCAGAGCTGCCTCGTATGCCTTTGCAGTATCCTGGTTGGTGGCTGTACGGTTAACAATCTTTACATCCGGATAGTTCTTTTCAACATTCGCAATGAATGACTTAATATAAAGGTCATGGTTGCTCTGTCCCGGATTTTCGGTACAGGCGATTTCGCCCTTCAAACCAATTTCATTACATACGATGTCACTTGCCACATTGCCTTCATTTACGTTGTCTGATGTGATATAAACTCTGCGGTTGCTCTTCGGTGAGTCAGCAGCAAAAGTTGCAATTGCAACGCCAGAATCAATAGCCTTATTGATGGGCTCGATGAAAGCGTCTGCGTTCATTGGATGAACATAGATGCCGGCCGGCTTCTTTGCAAGAACCTGTTCAAAGCTGGCAATCTGTTGTGTGACATCATATTCAGGGGTTCCGCTGTAAACAGTTTTAACACCTAATTGCTGTCCAGCCTGTTTGAACATTTCATACACGGGAAACCAGTATTCAACTCCTGACACCATTACGTTCATGTAATACGTTTCATCGGGTGAACCTTTGAACTCCTTGACCTCACTGCCATTCTGCGCCGCTGGTGCTGTCGTCTGTGCGCCGGTACTGCATGCAACCAGCATAGAAGCTACAAGCACCACTAGCAATAACATGATTACTGCCTTTCTAAAACCTTTCATGTCTAGAATCCCTCCATATCTATTTGTTTTTATGCAAAATCGTTATAGAAACGATTATTGCCCTATAATTTACGTAGATAAATCTATTTGAGAAGCAAGTGACAATTTTCATTACAAATGTAAATTAATAATATTATATTCCATGACATTCGTCAATAGTTAAAGTATTTGTGTTTTATATTATTAAATAAAAAAAATTCTTTAGGAAAAGCATCGAAGGGCAAAGTATTCATTTTCTGTTTAAGTCGAAAAAATATCTTGAATATACTATTTTTGGGTTGTATTATAAAAACACTTAGTTAAAATATTTATATAAGTAAGGTGAAGGTGAAAATGCGGATGAAAGTACGAATTGGGTTATTTCTACTAATTGCTATTGTTGTATTGTTTTCCGCATGTCATGTACCCGGCGGTATTCAAAATCCGGATGGGAAAAATGCTTCCAACGGAAATATTACCAGAGACCAGGCAATACAAACAATAAAGAATATCAGCAACGACACAGGTGATATGGATATTAATTCATATCCTGAAATGGACAAAGTCGTTGACAACGTAAGATATTACTTTATTGAGGCTATTTTTGCAAACAGGATGACTGCTGCTTATTATATAGACGAAAAGGAAGGGAATGTATTCATCGCTATGGGTGGCGAACTGGATACCGAGAATCCCTTGGTGGTCACGGAATCCGATGAAACTGAAACCATTTCGTCTGATGAAGAATCTGGAGAAGCGCGTGAGGTCACGGAGATAATAGCATCAGAAACCACAGTTTTAAAAGATATTTTTGATACTATAGGTATGTCGGCGGAAGAGGTAGAACAAAAATTTGGCGAGAACTATAACACAGTCTATATCGACTATGATGGTTATATGGAAGGGTTCTTATACAGTGACAGGGGGCTTACCGTGTCTTTTGGAGAGAGTGGTAAAGTGACACATGTATACTGTACAGACAAAATAGAAATTAACGGTGCAAAATCGGGAATGAATTTTTCAGAAATTCAGGAGATACTTGGGGAAACGAGTTTTATTCAAACCTGGGCCGAGATTCCGATAAATACAGCTTATAAAATCGAATACAATTTTAATGACAGGAATGTGGTTTTTTTCTCACGTGAAAAAGATGGGGACAATTCTATAATGTGTATCAGTTAATATGATTGCGTAGTATTATATTATTCAGTTTTTTTAGTGAGACGCCTTCTTTGGCATTACTGTAATTGTTCCTTTGAAAACAGCTGAACTACCCTAAATAGACAATAAGAGCTAACTGACACTCAAAATCAGTTAGCTCTTTTATATGGATAATACAATCAATGTTGCCAAAACGTTTCCACGAGGCCACTTGAGGAGCTGGAAGGCCACATAGTTACTGGCTTTTCTCGCTGTTCAAATCATTCCCACTCGATGGTCGCAGGCGGCTTTGACGTCACATCGTAACAGATGCGGTTTACGCCCGGCACTTCGTTGATAATGCGGCCACTTATCTTCTCCATCACGTCGTACGGGATACGTGCCCAGTCGGCAGTCATACCGTCCACACTTGTCACAGCACGAAGCGCAACGGTATGGTCGTACGTACGCTCGTCGCCCATCACACCAACACTGCGCATATTGGTGAGCACCGCAAAATACTGCCAGATTTCCGAATCGAGGTTCGCAAACGCGATCTCTTCACGGAATATGGCATCGGCCAGCTGCAAGGTTGTCACTTTCTCACGCGTTACATCACCGATAATGCGGATCGCAAGACCGGGCCCCGGGAATGGCTGTCGCCAGACGATATGGTGCGGCATGCCCAGCGCCTCGCCAAGCGCCCTCACCTCGTCCTTAAACAGCTCGCGCAGCGGTTCAATGATCTCTTCAAAATCCACAGCATCCGGCAGTCCACCCACATTGTGGTGGCTCTTGATCACTGCCGCATGACCCTTCCCAGACTCAATCACGTCGGGATATATCGTACCCTGCGCAAGAAAATCCACTTTGCCGATCTTGTTGGCTTCCTGCTCAAACACACGGATAAACTCTTCGCCGATGATCTTGCGTTTTTCCTCCGGCTCTGTCACGCCCTCAAGCCTGCTTAAGAACCGGTCGGACGCATCCACACACACAAGATTCATGTCGTAAGCGCCCGAGAATGTCTCCTCCACCTGCTTCGCTTCGTCCTTGCGAAGCAGGCCGTGATCCACGAATATGCATGTCAGGCGTTTGCCGATCGCTTTGTCGAGCAGCACCGCCGCCACGGATGAATCCACGCCGCCCGAGAGACCGAGCAGCACGCGTCCATCGCCCACGCGACGCTGAATGTCCGCCACAGCAGTGTCCACGTAATTCTCCATTGTCCAGCCGCCGCTTGCGTGGCAAACCTCATATAGAAAGTTGTGCAGAATTTCTTTGCCAAAACGCGTGTGAACCACTTCGGGATGGAACTGCACACCGTAAAGGCCGCGCTCCGTATGACAAAACGCCCCCACCTCGCAGCTCTGCGTGGATGCGATAATCGAAAAACCCTCCGGCGGGTTGTCCACATAATAGGTGTGGCTCATCCAACAGACGGAATCTTCGTCCAAACCCTTAAACAGCGCACTGCCCGTGTCGTAGTGAATGTCCGTCTTGCCGTATTCGCGGCGCTCTGCGCGTTTGACGCTGCCGCCCAGCATGCTGCCCATAAGCTGACTGCCGTAGCAGATACCAAGAATCGGTATACCCGCGTCAAAAAGGCGCGCATCACACATCGGCGCGTCTTCATCCGTCACGCTGCTCGGGCCGCCTGTGAATATGATGCCGATAGGCTTATATTCCAGTATTCTTTCCAGCGATGCATCGCACGGCAATATCTCTGCGTAAACTTGCAGATCACGCACGCGACGAGCAATCAGCTGGTTGTATTGTCCGCCGAAATCCAGAACGAGTATTGTCTCTCTCATTGATTACCTTCCCGTATAATTTGGTGCTTCTTTTGTGATGTATATATCATGCGGATGGTTCTCCGTAAGCCCGGCACCTGTGATCTTAATAAACTGCGCGTTTGCTCTCAGCTCGGCAAGGTCTGCAGCGCCGCAATAGCCCATGCCGGACTTGAGTCCGCCAACCATCTGGAACACCGTATCGCTTAAAGGTCCTTTGTAAGGCACGCGGCCTTCAACACCCTCGGGCACCAGCTTGTCGGCTTTCTCCTGGAAATATCTGTCTTTACTGCCCTTCTGCATCGCCCCGAGTGAACCCATGCCGCGGTATACCTTGAAGCTGCGGCCCTGATAGATTTCCGAATCGCCGGGGCTCTCTTCGGTGCCCGCAAACAGACTGCCGATCATGACGGCATACGCACCCGCCGCAAGCGCCTTGGTGATATCGCCCGAGAACTTGATACCGCCGTCTGCAATGACGGGAATATCATATTTTGCGGCAGCTTCTGCACACGCAAGCACTGCGGTAAACTGCGGGACGCCGATGCCCGCGATCACGCGTGTGGTGCAGATCGATCCGGGACCTATGCCGACTTTGACGCTATCCGCGCCCGCTTTGATGAGATCGATGGTGCCTTGGGCAGTCGCCACGTTGCCTGCGATAACCTGAAGGTCCGGGAAATGCGATTTTAGCTTTTCCACCGCGTCCAGCACGTTCTTGGAATGGCCGTGCGCGGAATCGATTGTCACAACATCCACCTTGGCTGCGACCAATGCCGACGCACGGTCGATAATATCGGCCGTGACGCCAAGCGCCGCGCCTGCAAGCAGCCGTCCGTTTTGATCCTTTGCAGAATGCGGGTATTGTATGGTTTTTTCTATATCCTTAATGGTGATTAAACCCTTAAGCATCCCGTCTTCATCGACGAGTGGTAATTTCTCGATTTTGTGTCGTCCGAGTATTTCCTGGGCTTCGGCCAATGTGGTGCCGATGTGTGCGGTCACGAGGTTTTTGGATGTCATGACCTCGCTGATTTTTCTGGTATAGTCTGTTTCAAAGCGCAGATCCCTGTTGGTGAGTATGCCAACGAGCTTGCCGCCTATGGTGATCGGAACGCCGGAGATTCGGTAACGCTCCATCAGCGCGTTCGCATCGGAAACAAGGTGTTCGGGAGACAGCGAAAACGGATCGGTGATGACGCCATGCTCGCTTCTTTTGACCTTATCCACATGCGAAGCCTGTTCTTCTATCGACATGTTCTTGTGAATGATGCCCACGCCGCCTTCTCTGGCCAGCGCAATGGCCAAACGCGCTTCGGTGACCGTATCCATGGCCGCGCTCATGATCGGAATGTTTAAGCTCACCTTCTTTGTGAGCCGCGTCTTAACTGAAATCAGCGACGGAACGAGTGTGCTTTTTTGCGGTATAAGCAGCACATCGTCAAACGTCAGCCCCTCCATCATTTGTGAAACCTGCATATAAAAACCGCCTTTCAGCAAAATAGAATTCTTTTTTATAAATATTAAATGCTTGACAGCTTCTTGTCAACGCCACAGCCTGACATGAATAAAAAAGACCGCCGATTATTCACCGGACAGCCTTTGTTTCACTCTTTCAAGGGTCGGTATCGACGGTATGCCGCCTTTGCCCTCCACGCAGATGGACGCTGCCGCGTTGGCAAACCGGGCAAAGCCCGCAATGTCATCTAGCGTCAGTTCATCGAGCTCCTTGCCGCTCTGTAAAAACTGCGAGAGCACACCGCCTGTAAAGCAGTCTCCCGCGCCTGTGGCGTCCACCGCCTGCGCCGCAAACGGCGCCGCCTTTCCGATGCCCGCCTTATGGGCATACATCGCTCCCTCACTGCCCATTGTGATAAACACGAGCTTGATGCCGCGACCGAGCAGCATCTGCGCCGCTTGCTCATATGGCATTTTCCCGAACAGGAAATCGATCTCGTTGTCGGAAATTTTGAGTATGTCCGCGTATTTCATACCTTCAAGCATCATTACTTTGGCTGTCTGTATATCGTCCCATAACGGCGCGCGATAATTCGGATCATAAGACACAACAACGCCCGCGTCTTTTGCAATCTGAAGCATCTTCATCGTGGCGCTTCGCGCAGGCTCATCCGTGAGCGAAAGCGAACCAAAATGGAAAACACGTGCTTTGCGTATCGCATCATCATCAACCATGTCCGCAGAATACATGATATCGGCACCGGGCTTTCTGTAAAAGGAAAAGTCGCGGTCGCCGTTTGGGAACAGATGCACGAAAGCCAGCGTGGTGTTGTAAACATCCGATATCATCAGACCGGACGTGTCCACGCCTTTGTCGTTAAGCACATCCTTAAGATAATGGCCAAAAGCGTCGTTGCCTACCATTCCTGTGTATCCCGACGATACACCGAAACAAGACATTGCCACAGCCACATTCGCCACAGCCCCGCCCGCGTTTTGCATAAAGAGCTTTTGACCGCCCTGTTCACCCGACGGCGTAAAATCGATCAGCAGCTCGCCAAAGGTTAAAAAATCATTCATCTTGACTGCTCCTTCTTAATAATAAAAAGCGTCGGGCTAAGACCGCCCGATTCAAAATTCTCTTCATGTATCAAAGAAAGTTCTGGCTTCTTCCCTATTTCATCGCGCAGCAGCTTCTTTTCCTGTGTCAGCAAAAAGGCGAAGCCCCCGTTCTTGAGCAATGTAAGCAACTTGTCCGCAAACGCGGCGTAGAGCTTTATGTTAGACGTATGTCCCGAAACGCGGATACCGAACGGCATGTTGGCGACTATCTCGTCATACTGCGCCGCCCCATAGTCCAGGATGTCGCCATGTATCAGCGCGATACGCAATCTGGCCGCGCTGCGATTTGCGCAGGCCGCCTTGATGGCATATCCCGATAGATCTACACCCACGAGCGATTTTACAGGTTTCAGGTATGCGCGTTCTACGAGCATGGTGGCACTGCCGCAGAAAGGATCGAGCACATCAGCGTTTTCTCTCATATATGGTTCGCACAGCCGCATGATACTCGCCGCCGTCACAGGGTTAATGCTCGCGGCGATGGACTCCTTGCGGTAATCAAACCGATGATCTGAGAATTTGGCGTACAAATGCCGCTTTATAGGTCTTAATTCAAATGTATACGCAGACGGGTTGTCGGTATAACCGTACGGTTCGAGTCCCTTAGAGATGGTCATGATGGTCTCGCGGCGGCTTTCTGGGCGCACGGCTCCCGCTTCAATGCGGTAAAACTGCCCCTTGCACCCAATGGCATCCAGCGCAGATGCCACAGCCTTAAAATCATCGTCTTTTCCCACATTGAAAAGCGCATCCTCATAGCAGCGCAGCTTTTTGATGAAAGTCGTGGGCGCTTCGAAAGCATCATTCAGCAGTGACGGGCGACATTCTGCGCCCAATGCTTTTAACTCCGCGAGCAGCGCGCTCGGTTTGATGCTGGTGAGCGTACACCATTCAGGCAAACGCAGCTCAGCGGGCGCTTTCTTCGTTATGGCCGCTTTTCCCAGCGCTTTTTTAAGCGCATCGCGCTCGGCCTGCATATGCTTGGGCTCGCCCGGCTCCACCACATAGTTTTTCAGATAGCGTTCCGGCGTTTTGGTATTCCCCAGCGCCAGTATAATAGACGGACGCACAAAACGCGTCTTTTCGCGTTTGAGCGCTTCAAACAGCTTGTCCGCACAGGCATCCGCCGCACACAGACCGATCAGCTTATAGGCGCTTTTACGCGATTTGTCATCGTCGATTGCCATGAGAATATCCGCATCACGAATGACGAGCGATGTCAGTTCTTCCTGCCCCAGCTTTTTTTTCGCGATATCCGCCAGCGCCTTGAACGCCGCTCTCTGATCCTCCCCCGCTATCATATCATATATGCGTTGCGGGGTGCCCGGCAGCGCGAGCATGGCCTCCATCGTCTGTTTGGCTTTTTCGCCGGACTCGGTTAAATACCGCCTGACCAGCGTTTCTAGCGTATCACTTTGAAACATCGTCAATAATCCTCGCTACTGTGTCTGCGGCGTCCGCCGCGTTCTCTTGCTTCATGCGCCGCCGCAGCGTATCCGCATCCTTATATAGCTTATCAATGGCTTCCAGCAGTGTGTCTGCATTGAGTTCCTCCTGAGGCAGCACATACGAAAAGCCCTGTTCTTTAAAATATTGCGCGTTTAACACCTGATCCCCGCGGCTTGATGCTTTGCTGAGCGGGACGAGCAGCGCAGGCAATGCCAGCGCGAGTATCTCGAAAACAGCGGTAGCGCCCGCGCGGGACAGCATAATATCCGCCGCGGCATACAGATCGGCAAGCTCGCTGTCCACATAGCCAAACTGCTTGCATCCGCAAGGCAGAAAACCGCAGGCAAGGTTTTCCTTGCCGCGGATATGCATGACATCAAAACGTTCAGTTAGCGTGGGCATAATGCTGTCCAGCGCGTCGTTGATCGGCTGCGCGCCAAGACTGCCGCCCATGACGAGCAGCACAGGTTTTTTGCCCGAGAAGCCGCATATTTTCAAAGCGTTGTCTTTGTTGCCCTTGAGCAGCTGCGCTCTGATGGGCAGCCCCGTGTAAACACCCTTGCCTTCGGGTATGCTTTTGAGTGTGGACGAGAACGCCACGCAGACCTTTTGCGCGCGCGGTATACTGAGCCTGTTGGCAAGGCCCGGCGTATAGTCCGACTCGTGCAGCACCACAGGAATACCCAGCTTATGCGCCGCAAACACCACGGGCACGCTCACAAAACCACCCTTAGAGAACACGACTGATGGTTTTACTTTCTTGAGAATTTGTTTGGCTTGTATATACCCCGCGAGTATCTTTGCGGGATCGGTGAAGTTTTTGAGGCTGAAATAGCGCCGCAGCTTGCCTGCGCTTATCATGTGATACGGCAGGCCCGTCTTTTCAATGATCTCCCGCTCCATGCCGTTTTTCGTGCCTATGTATTCGATGTGGTAGCCCATCTGTTTTAGCTTTGGAATTATCGCCAGATTCGGCGTCACATGGCCGGCCGTTCCGCCGCCCGTCAGCACGACTGTTTTGCTCATACAATAATCCTCTCCGTAATCTTGTTGCATTATACCATATGGTCACTTGAAATCACACTATCTATTATATTATCTTGAACGCGAAATGTTTGTGAAACGGCTGAAACGCAAAAGCCCGCAAGGAGACCTGCGGGCAAATGAGAATATGTATGTTCTGATTATATTTTGTTCATCTTGATCATCTGCGCAATGCTTTGAAGCTTTTGGCGCTGGGCATCGTCCAGCATGGGTGCCACATTTTGAATAAAGCCGTCCAGCATGTCGTCCGTGAATGAGCCGTCCTTGCGTCCCTGCGTAATCACACGTTCGAGGTCGTTCATCAGCTCATCCTCGTTTTTATTTTCATACTGTGCTATTGTTTCTTCCACGCTCGCAATACTGTCCTCCTCGATTTGGCTCGGATCAACATTAAACTTTTTTGCCGCTTCGCTGATCTCCTGCTTGCTGACCCGGGATACCTGTTTATCCTTCTTCATCTGCCTCAAATCCTTTTTGGGCATTTGATTCCCTCCTTTTTTTATCATTGTAAACGGCGCTGACTTTAAAAGACTTCCTGTTTGTTCATTACATATATATTCGTCTTTCGCGCCAAAGTGCACGTGAGGGCGTTTTTTCGCATAGGATGTTAACAGAAAAGTATGTAAAGGAGACGGTTATTCATGATGAGATTCCCGTTCGGTTCCCGTCCTGGGCCGAGGCAGTCACAAAGAAGCCCTCAGCAGCCACAGCGTCCACAGCAGCCGGAGCGCAGCACGTCTTATGGTGACCTTTTAAAGAACGCTTCGTTTTCGCCGGAGCTAAGCTTCCTGCTCTCGATGACGTTAAAGGACGGCATGAGTCACCAATCAGTGATGGAAATGCTAAAAAACATAGAGCCACACGTAAGCGCCGGCGACAGAGAAGCCATACATAGCATATTCAGCGCCCAGCAGCTCGCGGAGGAATACCGCCGCAACCCGCCTGTTCATCCGCCCGGCCACAGCGGCACGGGTTTGAACGCGTTCTCACGGTTCTCACGGCAGCAAGCCCTGCTCGATGTGCTCTCGCGCTATGCAGGACCCGACACAAAGTCGATGATGCACGGCTTGGCGCAGTCAGCCAGCATGCAGGAAAACTTTGAGCGCATGACGCGCAGAATGGAGAAGCTGAGAAACATGAATACATCCTCTCCCGAGCAGATGTTTGAGGCACTGTCGATGTTTATGCCGCAAGAAGAGCAATCGAAGTTCCGCAACATGCAAAACATGATGCGCATGATGGGTTCTATGAAAAATTTCAAGCCTGAGGATATGTTTAAATTCATGGGAAACATGGGCGGTATGGGTGGCATGGGCGGTACAGGCGGCAACAAATAAAGCAGAATATTCCCAAACAGCTTTTTTTGAGGCTCTCATTTGTTGTATAATATCTCATACATATCATTTTTGAGGTATTATACGATGAAATTATCCAAGAGTCTTTCTTTGCTTATCGTTGTTCTCGTCTACGTGGCCGCGTTCTTCGCGGGGCTGCTTATGTTTCGCTTGCTGCCCTTCAAGGGCTTTTTTGCGTATCTGTGCGCGGATGCCGTTGCCACAATCGTGGTATGGGTTTCCGGTGTTGTGTTTCGCAACGCGAGCATGTACGATCCCTATTGGAGCGTGGCGCCTATTGTGCTTTTTATATGCTTCCTGACCGATTCCGGTGTTATGGACGCGCTTGACTATCTTTATATCGCCGTATTCACGATATGGGGGGTTCGGCTGACGCTGAATTGGGGAGTCGGCTGGCGCGGCATGGCGCATCAGGACTGGCGTTATACAATGCTTCACGACAAAAATCCGAGAATCTGGTTCTTCACAAACTTCTTCGGTATCAATATGATGCCCACGCTTTTCGTGTTCATAAACATGCTGCCCGCTTACCTCTGCGCGTATCACAGTGATGACAAGATTAATGCAATTTCGGCATTGGGCTTTGCTGTTTGTCTTTTTGCGGTTATGCTGCAGATCGTTTCAGACGGCCAGATGCGCCGTTTTAGGACGAAATCGGCATCCGACACCAGTATCCAGACGGGGCTTTGGAAGTATTCGCGCCACCCGAATTATCTGGGTGAGGTATCTCTTTGGTGGGGTGTGTGGATCATACAGGCCGGAACGCTGCCTCTGCTTTGGTGGAGCGTGGCCGCGCCCATACTGATGACGCTGTTGTTCGTACTCATCAGCATTCCTCTGATGGAAAATAGGCTCACCGAAACAAAAAAAGATTACGACGCTTATCAGCAGCGCACTTCCATGCTTTTGCTGCTGCCTCAAAAGCCGATTGCAGCTCAGGCTGACGAATCTGTTAAGGGAACAGTCGAGTAAAAGCTTTCACCCCTAAAAGAAGTGTTTTTTATTGGAGCCCTGTAATCGTCTCTTGCCATTCATGCCTAAAGGCATAGACGCTCGCTATCCGCACAGAGACGCGTATATTCAATTTCAATAATATGTCATGCTGAGGAGCGAAGTGAGAGACTCTGGAGTGAATTAGCATCTTTTTTTAGATTCTTCATTCGCTTTGCTCAATCAGAATGACAGTTAAAGTTTGTTTATATCCTCGATTATGCTTATTGCTCTTTAGGTCATTAAAACGCTATATAAAAAAGAAGCATAACGCCTCTTAAATCTGAGGTATGCTTCTTTTATTTTCTATAGAAACAGAAGTTCACTTTGCCGGTCATCTTCGCCCAGGCCAGCGCCTTGTCTGCCGTAATCAGCAGATTCTTATATGAGGAGGCGCATTCAGGATATATGCTCACGCCGATGCTCACTGTGATGAGGGTCTCATCCTCTTTGCTGAAACGATCTTTGATACGCTGCATCAACGTCTTCAGTGTTTTCTCATATTGATCTATGGAATCTCCGAACAGGACCAGCGCAAACTCATCACCGCCCCAGCGGTAAGCCGCTAGTTCGTCCTGTTTAAAGCTTAAAAATACGGATGCAAGATTTTTTAGCAGCCTGTCCCCCTCATCATGCCCCTTCGTATCATTAATAATCTTAAAATCATCCAAGTCGAGCAATCCAAAAGCAAAGGGCCGCTGCTTCTCAATGAGATTCCTCATGTTTTGTTCAAGACAGTATCTGTTTCTCAGATTCGTCAGGCTGTCGTGCCGTGCGAGAAAATCCTTTTCGTCCAGTGCCGATTTTAAGCGCATAAGCAGCAAAGCAAAGGAATTTGCCAGCCTTCCAGCCTCATCCCTTCGATTCGTAAAGCTTTCCGGAATGCTGTCAAACTCGGTTCCCATCTGCGCCACATACGCTGCCAAGTCAGTAATGGAGCGCGTCATTCTGGCAGCAGCAATATGCACAACCGTTCCTATTAGCAAAATACCAATCAGTGCGACTATCACAATTAAAAAAAATGATCTGTTGTAGCTTTCGATGACAGAATCATGATTGACGCAGACCGTCACATCAAGCGCATCGTTCAGCACCGGTATTGTCATGCCAGTGGTACTTACGGTTCGCTTGCCCGATTTGATTTTGACCTGACCAACCTTGTTTCTCTCATCTGCGTTCAACTGACCGCCCGCATACGTCCTCGGATAGAGAATTTCTCCTGTCGGTTGGGATATGATGACATCCTCATTTGCCAAAGCTTCTGTGGCGTTAATTTCGTTCCAAAGGACATCAGGTTGCATCTTCGCGACAATCAGTCCAACCTCAGCCTTGTTATTATCATGTATTGATTGAATAAACAAAACGCCTTGCGGATCATTCTCATAGAGACTGTCAAATATCACGCTGCCCGATTTCCCGGTGAATTCTGTTAATGGCTGCTTCTCCGAGTATCCGGCTTTAGAGATATTGCACCATTTGTCATACCACTTAAGCGCATAACACTCAAATTCCGATAGCGCCATTGAATATTGAAGTATAGGGATTTTACTAATCAAAGAATCTCTGCTGACATCTCGTGAGAGAAATTCTGCCGACGAGCGAACAGCATTGAATCGCGTATTATACAGCCGGTTCATCACGCTGTCGGTTTCGTAAGCTTTCTCAGCCGCTTCTTCGGAAGCTTTTGCGTCGAGACTCGACTTCATTGAGGACAGATAAACATAGCCCAACAGCGTAATCACAATCAGGAAAACAGAAACCATCGTCAATGTCAGCTTGTTCTTGATGTTCAAGAGAGCCTCCGGCTAAGTCAATACACAAGGTTCTATACCCACATTTGATATCTTTGTAACAAGAACATTGCTTTTACAGCGCCTTTTCCAAATAATGCCCTGTGGCGCTGTCCTTGCTTTGTGCGATCTGCTCGGGCGTCCCCGTTGCGACAACCCGTCCTCCGCCGTCTCCGCCGTCCGGCCCCAAATCAATGCAGTAATCCGCGCATTTGATGACATCCAGATTATGCTCAATCACGATTACCGTGTTGCCTTTGTCCGCAAGACGCGAAAGAATGACCACAAGCTTTTTCACATCATCGGTATGCAGCCCCGTTGTCGGTTCATCGAGTATGAACAGCGTATTGCCCGTCTGACGTTTGGAAAGGTACGTCGCCAGCTTCACGCGCTGCGCCTCACCGCCCGATAGCGTCGTAGACGGCTGACCCAAGCGGATATAGCCAAGACCCACATCGTAAATAACCTGCAGAGTATTGCTGATAGCGGGGATACTGTTAAAAAATTCAAGCGCTTCCTCCACCGTCATATCCAGCACTTCCTGAATGTTTTTTCCTTTGTATTTGACTTCGAGCGTCTCACGGTTGTAACGCGCGCCCTTGCAGACTTCGCACGGCACATACACGTCGGGAAGAAAGTGCATCTCAATCTTGATGATGCCGTCGCCGCCGCACGCTTCACATCGTCCGCCCTTTACGTTAAACGAGAAGCGGCCTTTGCCAAAACCGCGCACCTTGGCATCCTTGGTGGCCGCGAACAAATCGCGTATCTGCGTGAAAACACCTGTATATGTCGCGGGATTGCTTCGCGGCGTACGTCCGATTGGGCTCTGGTCAATATTGACCACCTTATCGATCTGCTCCACCCCATCGATGCGCTCGTGCAGACCCGGCTTATCCTTGGCCTTGTATATGCGCTTGGCAAGCGCTTTGTAGAGAATCTCATTAACAAGCGTGGACTTGCCGCTGCCCGACACACCCGTCACCGCGGTGATCACACCCATCGGGAATGTGATATCGATATTTTTCAGGTTGTTCTCCGACGCGTTCACGATTGTGAAAAAGCCACTTGGATCGCGACGTTCTTCAGGCGTGTTGATCTTCTTTGCGCCCGACAGATACTGCCCCGTGATGGACTGAGCATCGGCCATGATCTCCTCAGGTGTGCCCGCCGAAACGACATGCCCGCCGTGCACACCTGCGCCCGGTCCCATGTCGATCACATAATCCGCGCTGCGCATCGTATCCTCGTCGTGCTCCACGACAATGAGCGTGTTGCCAAGCGATTGCAGCTCCTTGAGCGTACCAAGAAGCTTATCGTTGTCGCGCTGGTGAAGACCGATGCTGGGTTCATCGAGTATATAAAGCACGCCCGTAAGCCCCGATCCTATCTGCGTCGCGAGACGGATACGCTGGGCTTCGCCGCCCGAGAGTGTGCCTGCGGCGCGCGAAAGCGTCAGGTAAGAAAGCCCGACGTTTAGCAGAAAGTTGAGCCGCGCGTGCAGCTCCTTCAAAACCCTGTCGGCGATTATCTGCTGTTTTTGCGATAGCGTGAGCGAATCGAAAAAGCTGCGCGCTTCTTTGATGGGCATGTTGGATACTTCCGCGATATTCTTTCCGCCGATTTTGACCGCAAGCGGTTCCGGCTTATATCGCGTGCCTTGGCACTCGGGGCAAACAAGCGTCGCCATGTATTTTTCATATTCAGCCTTCATCGCGTCGGATTCGGTTTGCATATAGCGCCGCTCGATGTTCGGGATGATGCCTTCGAAACGGTTTAGGAAGGTTCCTTTGCCGTAATCGGACGAGTAATCTACCTCGAACCTCTCGTCATCGGTGCCGTAAAGAATCTTCTCCTGTACGCTGCGGTCGAGCTGCTCAAACGGCATGTCCATGTCGAAGCCGAAATGGCGCGCCATGCCCTTGAAATACTGCGTGCCCCAGCTGTCGCCCGAGGCCGAATTCCAACCCGATACGCGTATCGCGCCGTCCGCGAGCGATTTTGTTTTATCCGGCACAACGAGGTCTTCATCCACTTTCATGATGGTACCAAGGCCATGGCAGTGCGGGCACGCGCCGTACGGCGCGTTGAACGAGAACATGCGCGGAGAAATCTCCTCAATGCTGATGCCGCAGTCGATACATGCGTAATTCTGCGAATACCGCTGCTCGCTGTTATCGCTCATATCTACGATCTTGACAATACCTTCACCGCGCGCAAGCCCTGTTTCCACGGAATCGTGCAGACGCGTTTCAGCTTCACCGCTGAGTACGATACGGTCGATCACCACGTCGATGGTGTGCTTTTTGTTCTTGTCCAGCACGATTTCCTCGTCCAGCGTATAGGTGGAACCGTCTACCACAACGCGGGTGTAGCCGCTGCGGCTCAAGTCCTCCAGCAGTTTTGTGTGCTGCCCCTTGCGTCCGCTGACCACCGGAGCGAGTATCATGAGTTTCGTGCCTTGGGGCCGCTTCATGATATCGTCCACGATCTGGTCCACCGTCTGGCGCTCGATTTTTTTGCCGCACTTGGTGCAGTGTACCTCGCCCGCGCGCGCGAACAGCAAACGCAGATAATCGTGAATCTCCGTCACCGTGCCCACAGTGGAACGCGGGTTCCGGCTGGTCGTTTTCTGGTCAATAGAAATCGCGGGCGACAGCCCGTCGATGGAATCCACATCCGGCTTGTCCATCTGCCCCAAAAACTGGCGCGCGTAAGCCGACAGCGATTCGACATAGCGCCGCTGCCCCTCGGCATAGATGGTATCAAAAGCAAGCGACGATTTGCCGCTGCCTGAAAGTCCCGTAATCACGACCAACTTGTCGCGCGGTATCTTGATATCAATGTTTTTGAGGTTATGTTCTCTCGCGCCTTTTATTGTAATATAATCCATGGTTATCTTTGTCTCTATCCTTTTCTGATGATTTCCTTGAGTCTGAACAGTTCATCCCGAAGCGCAGCTGCCGTCTCGAATTCGAGCTCGATAGCCGCCTGACGCATCTGCTTTTCTATGATCGCCGCTTTCTTAACCGCCTCGGCATGAGAAAGCTTCTCCGTATCTTTCACGGGCTTGGTGATCTCGATCATGTTGTAGGTCTCTTTGATGATCGTCTGCGGTGTGATGCCGTGCTCTTCATTATACGCCATCTGCCTTTCGCGGCGTCGTTCCGTTTCGTCAATCGCGCGGCTCATCGAGCCTGTGATTCTGTCCGCGTACATGATGACGCGCCCCTCCACATTTCGTGCGGCACGCCCGATGGTCTGCACCAGCGACGTTTCGTTGCGCAGGAAGCCTTCCTTGTCGGCATCCAGCACGGCCACCAAGGCTACCTCGGGCAGATCAAGCCCCTCTCGCAGCAGATTGATGCCCACGAGGACATCAAACTCGCCCATGCGCAGTCCGCGTATAATCTCCATGCGCTCCATCGTATCGATATCGCTGTGCATGTATTTGACACGCAGTCCCAGCTCCTTATAATAGTCCGTCAAGCGCTCGGCCATTTTCTTTGTCAGCGTCGTGACGAGCACGCGGAAGCCCTGTTTGACCACGGCGCGTATCTCACCCAGTAAATGCTCCACCTGTCCATTGGCTGGCACCACGGTGATCTGGGGATCCAGCAAGCCTGTGGGCCGCACAATCTGCTCCACCACGCTGCCTGCAAGCTCGCGTTCGTATAAAGCGGGTGTGGCGCTTACAAACACCGTTTGCCCCTGCCGCTTCTCAAACTCCTCAAACTTGAGCGGCCTGTTGTCGTAAGCGGAAGGCAAGCGGAAGCCGTATTGCACGAGCATGTCCTTGCGCGAATAATCGCCCTTATACATGGCGCGCACCTGAGGCAGCATCACATGCGATTCGTCCACAATCAGTAAAAAATCGTCCGGGAAGAAGTCGAGCAGCGTATATGGCGGATCGCCGGGCTTGCGCCCGTCGAAATACCGCGAGTAGTTTTCGATGCCGCTGCAATATCCCAGCTCGCGCAGCATTTCCATATCATAAACGGTGCGTTGCTTGATCCGTTCGGCTTCCAGCAGCTTGTTCTGGGATTTAAATAACTCTACCTGAGCCATCATGTCGTCGCGTATATCGTCCAGCTTTTCTAGCATAGATTCACGTTCCACGGCGTAATGCGTGGCAGGGAAAATCGCGATATGCTCACGTGTGGCCAGCGCGCGCCCCGTCACCACTTCGATTTCGAGTATGCGCTCCACTTCGTCGCCAAAAAACTCAACGCGCACGGCTTTTTCCATTGTGTTTGCGGGAAAAACCTCCACAGTGTCCCCACGCACACGAAAGCGTCCGCGCACAAAGTCCATGTCGCCGCGCGTGTAATTGATGTCCACAAGGCGCGTGAGAAAATCATCACGCTTGATACTCATACCCGGACGAAGCGAAATACTCATGCCGTTGTACTCTTCCGGGTCACCGATGGAATAGATGCAGGAAACGGACGCGACCACGATTACGTCCTTGCGTTCGAGCAGCGCGGATGTCGCGCTGTGGCGCAGACGGTCAATCTCATCATTGATGCTTGCATCTTTTTCGATGTATAAATCCTTGCCCGGCACATACGCCTCCGGCTGATAGTAATCATAATAAGACACAAAGAACTCGACGGCGTTTTCGGGGAAAAACTCGCGGAATTCGCTGCAAAGCTGCGCCGCCAGCGTCTTGTTATGGGCAAGCACCAGCGTCGGGCGCTGCACACGCTCGATCACGTTCGCCATTGTGAACGTTTTGCCGCTGCCCGTCACGCCCAGCAGCACCTGTGCTTTTTTGCCCGCTTCAATGCCAGCCACAAGCGCGTCAATTGCCTCGGGCTGGCTGCCCGCCGGTTTGTATTTTGACTGGAGCTTAAAATTCACAACCTAGAACCTCTTTTTAGTCTTCTTGCGCATTGACAACAAGCACATCCTGCCATAAATGCTTATATTCTTCAATGAAATTCTGATGCGCGTCATGATGAAAATAACCTTCCAATGCCTGCTCAGATTCGCACTTCAGGCAATGCATGGTGTCATAGTCTCCCGTTGCTTCATAGTCAACGCGCAGCGTCTTTCCCGCAGAATACGAAACAATACCCGGAATCGTTTCGGAAAGCGCTGCAAACGCCTCCATGTGTTTGGCCACGTCAGCCGGGCTCGCAGTCTCCTTAAATTTAAAATAAACGATATGATGAACAGCCATAATATTTCACTCCTTATCTTAATGTGCAAGGCGTATAACCGCCTAATTTTTTGTCAATAAACTTGATGTCCAATCGTGCAAAGCGCTGGAGACCGTTCTCCATGGGCACATCCGGCCAGCCGTCGCCGATCAGCGGCTTGGCATATTTGATGAAGTCGTCGGTGACATCGATACCGCTGGGCGCAAGCCAGCTTTTCGGCAGATAACGCACCGAGTTCGCTACAATTTCGAGCAGCACTTTGTCGTAATAAATCTCGTATTTATCGCCCGGACGGCGCAATATCGTCGCCATATAGCCCGTGCCGTCAGTCATCGCGATTTCGACGGCCTTAGTACCCACCTGATACGCTTCCTCGATATCCACCTTGGACGCGTATATGGACGCGTCGCGCTGCATCACACCCACCTGCTGACACGTGGCCTGACCCCGTGCTTTAAGGCCGTGGCTGTTCAGGTAATTTGTCACCTGCTGCACAGCTGTGGTTTCGCTTGCGCCGTATTCGACATGGCCAAAGCCGTCGTGGCGCGCACCCAGTTCGCCCGCGTCGTAGCCTTCATTGACGATCACGATGCAGCGCCCGTCGCGCTTTAATTGCTCGTTGACGTTGTCGGCGAGCTCCTCTATGGTTTTCTTCGCCTCGGCAAAATAAAGCTGAAGCGGTGTTTTTCTATCCGGGTCTCCGAGACGAGCCGCCGCTGTGATCCAGCCAGACTGACGCCCCATGGCCTGATGGACGCTCACACATTCGGACACGCCCATGGCGCGGTTTTCCTCTTCGATATTCTGCAGATTCATCGCCCAGTAACGCGCGGCACTTCCGTAGCCCGGCGTATGGTCGATGATCGTGAAGGCTTCATCCCCCACATCGTTATCAATCGTTTTTGGTACACCCACCACGATCAGCTCATACCCTTCTTCCTGTGCCAGCTTGGACACACGCGCCGCGGTGTCCATAGAATCGTTGCCGCCGATGTAGAAGAAGTAGCCGATATCGTGGGCGCGCAGCACGTCGATGATGCGCTGAAAATCCTCCTGCTGATCGGGCTTGAGCTTATACCGGCAGGTGCCGATGCTGCCCGACGCAGGCGTGTTCCGAAGAAGTCTTAATTCCCTGTCGTCCTGAGCACCCATATCAATCAGCTCTTCAAACAACACACCTTCGATACCGTGCCATGCCGCATAAATGCGACCGATGCTGTCCGAATGCTGTCTGCAAGCGTCGATCACGCCGAGCAGCGATGCGTTGATGACGGGCGAAGGCCCACCCGATTGGGCCACAAGTGCATTTTTCTTCATGATGTCAATCTCCTCATAATTCTCAAACCGTAGGGGCCGGCCCAATTTCACAATCCATAAACCGTAGGGGCCGGTTTCCACGCCGGCCCGATTTCACAATCCTCGAACCATAGGGGCTAGTTTCCACAGTGTGCCCCTTAGGGTACGCCGACCCAATTTCACACATATTGAGTGTCTCTCGTTTTCATAATGAAGAGCCGTACCCCTAAGCGGCACGGCCCTAGGCTGTCAACAAAAGCCTTAAAATATAATCCGTGGGCAAGACGGGCTGTGCCCGCGTAGCCCACACCTTGCGGTTTTGTGTAGTTTCGAGTTTGCGAGGAACAAGCAAAACCGGTAAACTGGCGGAAAACCGTAGGTTTTTCGACAAGCGCAAGCCGTACCTGCATGCGGCACGGCCTTCTATCCTGCCATTTCAAAGCGTATTATAGCATAAATGACAGCGAAAAAGCAAACATAATTTCTGGCGAACATCTGTTCTTTTTTCATCTCCAGCCATCATACCGCCATGACAAAAGCCTGTAACGAACCAAACGTCTCACTTTACTATATAATCCACATATTATATATTTATGGTATTATTGTATAACATTAATAAGAAGTGAGGAGATACACTTTATGAATTCCAAGACCGTTATCGCGCTTCTCAGTGCCATACTCGCCGCTATCATCATATTTGGCATCATATTGGTCAGTGTTTTTAATCAGAACTTTGCAGAGCTAAAAAACAACACATTGAACAGCAATTCAACTTTTCTCAGTCAGATCGGCAATGTTGGCGCTCAGATGGATTCCATGACATCCAATATTCAAACGATGCTGGATGAGCAGGAAAGCCTTATAGCGGGATATTCCATTGCTTACAACGATCCAAACGCACAAACACTCAAATGCGATGTGTCGGTGACCGTGACCCCTAAAGAATACTCCGCAGATACCACTGCTGTCTTATATATTGGTGATAAAAAAGTGCCCATGACGCAAAGCGGTAACGCATATGCAACATCTTTATCGGTTTCACTCTTTGAGGTCAGCGAAGCTTCTGTGACGTTTCAGCAAGGCGGTATAAGCAACACAGAAGTTCTGTCCGAAATTATATCTGCTGGTTCGGTATTGCAAAACAACTTAACAGCAGAGCCTATGATTGATTGTTATCTTGATAACAATACCTTGTTAATAAATGGCGTCATAGAAATGTCTTTAAATACCGATTCTAGAGATACAGTGAAATCGGCAAGATTCTATGCAATAAAAGAAGGAAAAGAAGTGTGGGCGGAAGACATGGCAAACCCAAAAGAATTGGAGAATGAGATTCCATACACAATATCCATTCCGTTCAATAAGAGATTCCCAAATGTTGAATATGAAGACGCCATATCCATCTATGCCGAAGTGGTGGGTAACTCGGGCTTTACATACCGCAAAACCATTTACGGCAGTAAAGAGACAGATGCCGATGGTGTATATGATGCAAACGGAAAACTGATTGAGTTCGGTGATTATACGGAGAATTAAGTTTTTCAGACTCTTCGCCGCAGGCTCAGAGTGACAATAAGCTGCTGACTGCTCAAAGTTGCTTATGTCATGCTGAACGAAGTGACTACGAAGTGGAATAGCATCCCATGGCTTTAGTTCTTGGCCGAGGCCTTATCATGCATGCATATTCCGGCGTGCGAAGTATGCCGCGCCATACATATGAAAAACGGCGGAAGCTTTTAAGCTTCGCCGTCCTTCATTTCATTTGAGTTGTATATATGGTTAGAGATCGCTATTTCACCCCAAAATGCTAACGTTTTCCGGGAACCCGTTATTATACGCCGCGCTTGTTGGTATTAATCTGCTCAAGCTCGGTGAAGTTGTGCTGGGGTGTGTAGCCCGGAATCGGGCTGATTCTCTCATGGAACGCATCCACGTACCAGAACGGCTGCGGGAAGAAATAATCTTCCAGTTCATGCGCAGGCGTGATCCAGTTCTTCGCACCCACGACCACCGGCGGCGCATCCAGATAATCGAACGCAAGCTCGGTGATATTGCGCGCGAAGTCGTTTAGGTGAGAGCCTCTCTCACAGGCATCGCCCGTGATCATGATGCGGCCCGTCTTCTTGACGGATTCGATCACTTTCTCGTAGTTGAACGGCACAAGGCTGCGCGCATCGATGACTTCTACGCTGATGCCATGCGCCGCAAACAGCTTCACGGCGTCCATGACGCGGTAAAGCGTCGCGCCGACCGAGAGAATCGTTAAGTCGCTGCCCTG
>JAEWQS010000003.1 GCA_023399095.1 Bacillota bacterium | reverse complement strand
ATGCCCATGGGCTTGTCGCGTTTTTCAAACACAGTCGCAGACACACCGTTGCGCCGTAAATACACGCCCGCCGCGATGCCCGCAGGGCCCGCGCCGATCACCGCCGCTTTTTTCTCCGTCTTCAGCGGGACGGGCTTGATACTATCGATATATTTCTGCTGTGCATTCTGCACAGCGAGCTTCTTCGCGTTTCTGACTTGCAGCGGCTGATCATAATCGATGCGCGTGCATTTGCTCTGGCACACGTGGCTGCAGATCTCGGCTGTGACCGCGGGCGCCGCGTTGTCGATCGCGATAATTTCAAACGCTTTGTCGTATTCACCCTTGGCGACCATCTGCAAATACTCGGGTATCTGCTGCTCGATGGGGCAGCCGCCGTCTTTGCACGGCGCTTTGAAGCAATCGAAAAGCGGAAGGCTTGAACCCGTCTTTCTGGACTTGACCTCTCTTGCGTTCTTTTGAATATGCTTATCGTCAAGCACGCTGTCAGCCAGTGCGTTCAGCGCGTCCACGTCAATTTTGCCGCCCTCGAATACCGCCGTCTCGGCTTTTCTGCTGAGCTGCCATCCCCGCGCATAGCCGCCGGGCTTTAGTATCGTGGTCGCAAACGTGATGGGCTTGATGCCCGTTTTCAGTATTTTATCGACGTTGAAGTAATCCGCTCCGCCCGAATATGATATGGGCAGCGCACCGTCAAAGTGGTTGCTTAAGCTTCGTGCCACATTGATGCTGAGCGGAAACAACGCCCGACCCGACATATACATGAATTCGCCGGGCAACTCGTCGTTTTTGATCATCACGGGGAACGTGTTGGACACCTTCACGCCGAACGCAAGACCGTTCTCCTTCGCCGTTTTCATGAGCTTGTCGATCAGCACCACGGCATCCACGAATTTAAGATCCTGCTGAAAGTGCCTGTCATCAAACGTCACATAGCCGTATCCGAGCTTATCCAAAATATCACGCACAAAGTCATATCCAAGCAACGTCGGATTGACCTTGATATACGTGTCCATTTTCTTGACTGTGAGGAAGTAATGCGCGATCTTCTCGATTTCCTCCGGCGGGCATCCGTGCAGCGTCGAAAGCGTGATCGATGAGGACACGCAAGGAGAAATCTGCTCTATGTCTTCCGCCGTCACGTTATTGAACAGGTTCAGGTTGTCAAGTAAATGCGCCTTGCACTTTGCCCATATATCCGTGCCGCTTGCGTCTGCCATATTGTTGATATATGTATCGATCTTCTCCGAGGTGATGCCCTCGAAATCGTACCCGACGCTCATATTAAAGAGACAATCTGTCTTGTCGCCAAGGCCGAATTCCTTCATCGCGACATGCACGGCGAACCAGCCCTTTACATATTCCTCATACGCCTGCTGCACCGTGAGCTCGGTTGACCATTCACAGTTGTATCCTTCGTCTTCCGCGTTAATGCAGGGACGCGGTATGCATTTGCGCAGATCTTCCCCGTCCATCGTCTGCACGGTTTTGAGCTCCATGAAGCGAAACCCCGCCACGTAAGACGCCACGAGGTTTTGTGTAAGCTGCGTGTTCGGCCCCGCCGCAGGCCCTAATGGGCTGCTCAACTCCTGACCGAGAATCGTCACTGCTTTGCCAGACTCATTCTTATAGAATTTATTCTTGTTAACACCGAATACGCTGCCTTTGCTGCGGTACTCTTCCAGCATCCATCGGATCAGCTGTTCAAACGGCATCGGTGTCATGATCTCACTCATAATGGCCCCCTGTATTTAAACGTTTGTCACTCAAACTCTTTTCCAGAAATCGCTTGCGATTTGACGTGTCTTCTTCATTACCTCGCGCTCATCCACCGTTACTATCTCGCGATCCTTCATCACAAACTCACCGTTGATCATGGTGGAAACGACGCTGCGTCCCATCATGCCGAACAAGATATGAGAGGCGATATTGTCCGCGGCAATCGGTGTCGGCGCATCATAATCCACGACGATGATATCTGCCAGCGCACCCTTGTTTATGATCCCAAGCGGCTTTTCGAAATGGCGTGCGCATATTGCCACGTTATTTTTAAGCAGCATCTGCGCCGTTTCGCCCCAGGCAACGCTGGGGTCGCCCATGTTGTGCTTGTGCAATATGTTCGCCACCTTGAACGATTCCAGCATGTCCGTGGTATAGCCGTCTGTGCCAAGCCCCATCAATATGCCTTTGTCCATCATCTGAAGCACGGCGGAGCACCCCACAGCGTTGCCCATGTTGGATTCGGGATTGTGCACCACCATGGTATCCGTATGCTTCAAAATATCCATCTCGCGTCCATTGATATGGATACAGTGCACGGCGAGCGTCTGCGACCCCAAAATCTTCGCGTCCAGCAGCCGCTCCACCACGCGCTTGCCGTACTTTTTCAAGCTGTCGTAGAGATCATCGATGCCCTCCGCCACATGAACGTGGAATCCTGCCCCGTTTGCCGCCGCCACGCACTTTTCCAGCGTCTCATCAGACAATGTGAATGACGCGTGCAGACCAAAAAGCCCCTTGACCATATCGCTGTTTTGCTTATTCGCATATGCAATAAAATCGGCATTTTCTTTGATGCCCATGTCAGCAATGTCCTGTCCGTCTCTGTCGGACACCTCATAGCAAAGCGACGTGCGCACACCAAGCTTCTTCGCGACTTCCGCGATGGTAAACAGGCTGTCCGGCACGTGCCCCGCGCTCGCGTGATGGTCATATACCGTTGTCACGCCGTTTTTAATGCCCTCAATATACGTGGCGTACGCGCTGTATTCGATTTCGGGCAAAGCAAGCGCCCGATCGACACGCCACCATAGATTTTCAAGTATCTGCGAAAAGTTTTTGGATACCTTGCTGTCCTTTAATATCATGCCACGCGCAAACGCGCTGTATATATGACCGTGCGTATTGATAAGCCCCGGCATAATCACACACCCTGCAGCGTCATAAAACATGCCCTTAGGGTATTTTTGCTTCATCTCCTGCGTGGTGCCAAAGTCCGCAATCAGATTTGCGTCCACTGCGACGCAGCCATCCTCAACAAGAGGGCATGTCTCATTTTGCGTGATCAATTTCCCGTTGCCAATTAGTATCATAACCGTATCCTTTCCGCGCATTGTTATGGTTCGATCACCGTTCCCGTTTTACCGGCAAGACCATCAATCAGTCCATTCAGAGAGGTGATGAGCGTTTTACACGACGGCTTTTCCGTCACCACACGCATCGCCGCCTTGACCTTTGGGAGCATAGAGCCTTTGCCGAATTGATCCTGCTCGATGTATTCTTGAGCCTGCTCACAGGTTAAGCGATCAAGCCACTGCTCGTTCTCCTTACCGAAGTTCAGCGCCACTTTCTCCACTGCTGTCAGTATAACAAAATAGTCCGCATCAATCAATTTCGCCAGCTTGGCGCTCGTGTAATCCTTGTCGATAATTGCTTCCACGCCTTTTAAGCGGTTGCCGATCTGCTTCACAGGAATGCCGCCGCCGCCGCACGCGATGACCACTTGCCCTGCTTCCAGCAGCACACGTATGGTTTCGTTTTCCACGATATGCTGCGGCTCGGGCGATGCGACCACCTGACGATACCCCTTGGGGAACTTGACCAATTGTTCACCCATCTGGCGGCGCTTCTCGGCCTGTTCCTCCGTCAGATATAGGCCGATGGGCTTTGTCGGCTCCTGAAAAGCCGGGTCTTCCGGATCGACGATAACCTGTGTGATCACCGTCGATACCGGTATTTCCAGACCCTGATTCAAAAGCTCCTCGCGAAGCATATTCTGCAGGTCGTAGCCGATGTAGCCTTGCGTGATACTCACGCACACCGACATGGTAAAATCATCGATCTCGTGATCGATCTTATAGGTGTCGAAGCAGTCGGTTACGAGCCCGACCTGCGGGCCGTTACCGTGCGTGACCACAACCTGATAGCCGTCTTTGACGAGCTCCACGATCTTCTTGCTCGTTCTCCTGACAGCGACCATCTGCTCCGACAAGCTTTCTCCTAAAGCATTGCCCCCAAGGGCAATGACAATTCTTTTATTCACGGGTTATCATCCTATCCATCTTGGTGATGCTTTGCCGATTAAATCGCTTAAAACGGCAGCCGGGTCTTTCACCTTGCTTAAAAGTATCATCGCGGCAATGATATACGGCTTGTTGCCCGCTTCTTTATAAAGCGGCACCCTGTATCTGTCGAACACGCTCGCGGCCACCTCACCTTGCACGCAGGACACGCCAGTGATATCTGCGGGCAGGCAATGCAGATACAGTGCTTTTTTGTCTTTCGTAAGGCTCATCAGCTCTTCGGTGCATTCCCAATCCTTGTGCTGCGCGTTCTGCGCCAACAGTTCTTTTTCCAGCGATTTAATGCCGTCAAAATCACCGTTGCCGTACATGACGGTTCTCTTTTCCATCGCGGCGAACGGTGCCCAGCTCTTAGGATACACGATATCGGCATCCTTGAACGCTTCGCTCATGCTGTTTGTCTTGGTGAAGCTGCCGCCCGAAGCCGCCGCGTTCTTCTTCGCGACCTCTTCCACGTCACTCATCACTTCGTAGCCTTCGGGATGCGCCAGTGTCACATCCATGCCAAAGCGCGTCATAAGGCCGATCACACCCTGAGGAACCGACAGCGGCTTGCCGTAAGACGGCGAATACGCCCATGTCATGGCGATCTTCTTGCCTTTTAAGTTTTCCACACCGCCGAATTCCTTGATCACGTGCAGCATATCCGCCATAGACTGTGTCGGGTGGTCGATATCGCACTGAAGGTTCACGAGCGTCGGGCGCTGTTCGAGCACGCCGTCTTCATAGCCCTGCTTCACGAAGCCGGACACGTCGCGCATATATGTGTTACCCTTGCCGATATACATATCGTCGCGGATGCCGATGATATCTGCCATGAACGAGATCATGTTGGCCGTTTCACGCACCGTCTCGCCGTGTGCGATCTGGGACTTGCCTTCGTCCAAATCCTGCACAGTGAGACCCAGCAGATTGCAGGCGCTCGCAAAGCTGAAGCGCGTGCGTGTGGAATTGTCTCTGAAAAGAGAAATCGCAAGGCCGCTGTCAAAGATTTTCGAGGAGATGTTGTTCTCTCTCATGGCTCGAAGTAGTTCTGCGACCTGGAAAACACCCTGTATTTCATCATCCGTCTTTTCCCATGTCAGTAAAAAGTCGTTTTCATACATATCCTTAATATTGAGCGCTGCTAATTCTTTTATCATTTTATTCATGTCGTTCATTATGCTATTCCTCCGTTATTTATCTCTTTTGCTGTAGCATTCGGGCAGTGCCGCGTATACAGCCGCGCATTTCACAAGATCGGCCTTCCACGTTTTCTCGTTGGGCGCGTGAGCCTGTGCTTCCTTGCCGGGGCCAAAGCCGATGCACGGGATACCGTAGCGGCCCATGATGGAAACGCCGTTTGTGGAGAACGTCCATTTGTCTACGACGGGCGTGCCGTACATCCCTTCATACGCCTCCACCATAGAAAGCGTGGTAATATGTTCCGCCGGAGACACCCATGTCGGGAAGTAGCAATCTGTGGGGTACACAAGACCTGTGTAAGCCGGTCTGTCGTATTTGTACATCGACACAACCGCGTTGTGTTTCTGCGCAGCAGGCAGCGCTCTGATCTCTTCGAGCGCGGATTCGTAGGTTTCTCCGTCAGTTAAACGCCTGTCGATGGAAATGGCACAACTGTCTGCCACCGCACAGCGTGACGGAGACGTAAAGAATATCTCGGATACCGCCAGCGTGCCTTTACCAAGGAACGCGTCGAAGCGCAGCCGCTCATTGAGTTCCTTCACTTCAGAGATGATCTCCGCCATCTTATAGATCGCGTTATCTCCTCTTTCGGGCGCTGAGCCATGACACGAGATGCCCTTGACATCCACGCGAATCTCCATGCGGCCGCGTTGGCCTCTGTATATATTGCCGTCAGTCGGTTCTGTGATCACCACAAATTCCGGCTTCACCTTGTCTTCATTTATAATGTATTGCCAGCAAAGGCCGTCGCAGTCTTCCTCCTGCACCGTTCCGGTTACAAGCACCGTATAGCCAGCAAGTAGCCCTAAATCCTTCATGATTTTGGCACCATATACCGCGCTCACGATGCCGCCCAGCTGATCCGAAGCGCCCCTGCCGCCAATCTCTTCATCGTTTTCAAAACCCGCGTACGGGTCGAATTCCCAATTGTCTCTGTTGCCAATACCCACCGTGTCGATATGCGCGTCGTAAGCGATGATCTTATCGCCGCTACCCATGTATCCAAGTATGTTGCCCATGTCGTCGATAACGATTCTGTCGAACCCAACGTCCGTCATTTCCTGCTTGATGCGCTGGATCACCTTTTCTTCTCCCGCGCTCTCTCCTGGAATCGCGATTAAATCCCGCAGAAACTTCGTCATTTGTTTTTCATATTCATTGGCTTTTTGTTTGATCAATGCAAAATCCATGATGGCTGCTCCTTATTCCGTGTATAATTTTAATGAGGCAACGAAATGCTCGCCTCATCCCGTACGAAGTTTATTTTACTACAATGTCAAAAATATTTAAAATACAAAAACTTTTTTATTATCTAACTATTTTTTATAATTTGAATGTAGCACCAATCCGTATCTTTGTCAAGAGACAGGCGCTTGGGCACTATCACAAAAGTTTGCAATTGTCAGCCACTTCGCTTTGGATTAAAATGAAATTGTATTCTTTTATACGAGGAGAAAAAATATGCTTATAGAACGCATTCCGGAATTGATCAAACAAAATAAATCTGTGGCGCTTGTGACCGTCACGGCAGCCTGCGGTTCCACCCCCGCGGAGGTTGGCAAGGAAATGCTCGTTGACGCATCCGGCAACATCGGCGGCACCGTCGGCGGCGGCAACCTTGAATTTGTATCGGTCCAAAAAGCGCAGGAAAGCATCAAGCGAGGCGTAAGCCATGCAGTGCAGTATAATCTTAAAAAGGATCTTGGCATGGAATGCGGCGGTCAGGTAGAAATATTCATCAAGGTCTACATGCCGCCTACACAGCTCGTGCTGGTGGGTGCGGGCCATATCGGCCAGGCGATGTATCAGTACGCAAAGGTTTTGGGCTATGATGTCGTCGTGGTGGACGACAGAGCCGAGGTCGCCTCAAAGCAGCACTATCCGGACGCCAAGAGTATACACGTTGGCGACATTGGGGAAGAATGCGAGAATCTAAGCTTCGCGCCCGAATCCACCTATGTTGTGATCGCCACACGCGGCCACAAGTGTGACGAGGTCGCGCTGTATCATCTCATACAGAAGAACCCGAAGTACATCGGAGTGATCGGCAGCCGAAACAAGGTGGCGGTCATGATGGAAAATCTGCGGC
>JAEWQS010000138.1 GCA_023399095.1 Bacillota bacterium | reverse complement strand
GTTTCCGCCGCTTCCTTTAAATACGCATCAATGCGCCATTTGACCGCATCTAAATCCATTTGCCATCCGCCGTCAGATTGTACCGTGTATATGCCTTCGCCCTTAAGCTGCGTGCCGCTCACGCGTGTCTTCTTCTTTGCCATAAACACCTCTCAAAATCATTTTCAAGAGCTTAACTCAAACATGCGCTCACCGCCGCTCAAATCATATTTAAGCAGCATTTAACTGCAAAAAACCTGTATACAACTTCATATATCTGATATCTATTCCCAACAGCATATGATATAATTCAGACATATATATTGTCTCATTTCGTTTTATAATTATTAGGAGGAAAACATGAATTGTACGCAGTGCGGTTTCCAGAATACCGAAGGCTCGCGCTTTTGCAGGCAATGCGGCATGCCGCTTCAGGCACAAGGCGAGACAGCTCCGCAGCCCGCTCCGCCACAGCCCGAGCAACCGCAACCTGAGCAGCAACCTCAGTATCAGCAACAGCCGCAGGAAGCTTATGCGCCCCCGCAGCAGCCGTACACTCCGCAGCAGCCATTGGGCCAAACACAGCAACCCTATGCGCAGCAGCCCTATGGCATGCCGCCATATCAGGGCGCACCAAAGAAGAAGAATACCGGCCTCATTATTGGCCTCATTGCGGGCGGTGTGGTTCTTATAGCCGCTGCCGTCGTTCTGGTGCTGCTTTTCATGGGCGGCACACCGGTGACCGGTCAGTGGTATAGCGAGGAGGTTAACCGCGCGCTTATATTTTCTGAAGACAACACGGTGAATGGATACAGCCTCGCAGGCTCGTTTGAGGCGGACTACACATACGATAAGGGCAAGGCCGCCGGTTCACTCGATGCCAATGGGGATGAATACTCATTTACGGTCAAAAAGGACGCGCTTGTTCTTTCGGCAGTGGACGGTGATGATGAAGCCACATTCGTGAAGCTCAAGGACGGAAGCAACGCGGAAGAACTTGTGCTTGATGCCATGGAAGGCCTTTGGAGCAGCCAAGAAATCGGCGAAGTGCTTGATTTTAAGAATGGTAAGGTATCCGTTTACTCAGGCTATGGGGATTTTGAAGGCACATATAACTATGACATTGAAAAAGGCGAAGGCATTTTCACCGTCAACAATCAGGATTTTACCTTTAACGCCGATTATGACCTGATCACTGTCAAGGATACGGGTTCTTACACCCGGGCAGACAGCAATATTGATATCGAGGCGTTTGTCAGTCAATATGCAATGCCTATCGTGGGCATGTGGTACGATAAATCAGGCACTTACGGCACCATTGAGTTCTATAAGGACGGAACGGCAGAGGTCATGATGTTCGGTCAGCCGTTGACCGCCACATATACGTTTGACGCCGCCGCAGGAACCGGCACGTTCTTTACCGATGTCACGGGTGAAACGTCAAATATGACACTCACAGACGGCGTAATGGTCATCGACGACATTCAATATTCGCAGGATGTGGTGGAGCAAATGGGTCCGGAAGACCTCCAAAACGCCATCGACGGCATATGGTATGAATCGTCAGGCTTACTCGGCACCGTCATCTTTTACGAAGATGGTTCAGTCGGTATGGATATGTATTCTCAGTACTATACGGGCACCTATATCTTCAATCTTATTGATGGAACCGGTCAGATTATGATCAATGTGGACGGAGCAGACACCACATTAAACATCTCTGTGGATGGTGACGTACTCTATATTGAAGGTTCAGCCTACACACGCGACTATGTCGAGCCGGCAACAGGTATCGCAGGCATGTGGTATGAAACAACAGGTATGGCAGGCACGATCAACTTCTACGATGACGGCAGCGTGCTTATGGATACCTATGGTGTGCAGCTGATCGGCACATACGCATTCGATGTCATGACCGATTCGGGAACAATGACCGTCTCCTATCTGGATGAATCCATGACATTCAACATATATCTGCATCAGGGTATCCTTGACGTGGAAGGCACCAAGTATACGCAGGATTATGTGGAACAGACGCAAGTAACCGGCCCGTAAGCTGAAGTATCAAAACCGGCGGTAAGTTTAGAGCTTCGGCCGGTTTTTTTATTGCGCGAAAATCTGTTAAGTAAAATACAGATTTGAAGCCGAATGATCAATTCCATTAAAAATTGCATAGCTCCGCGAAAGCTGTCCATACTATTCGTATGAGGTGGTGAAGTGAGATGTTCTTGCAACACGAACTTGACTTCTTCGAAAGAAACCTGGAATTCAGAGCTACGTACTTTAGTCCAGGTGACTGACAACAGGGCAGGTCAATTGGACCTGCCCTTTGTATTATAAAAGGCAAGCAGCCCCGTCCAAAAGGACGAGGCCGCTTACGAGAAATATGAGAACTTCCAGACGCTAGCTTAAAAAGATTGCCTGAACCTATCTTTCAGGTCTTGATACAATCCCGAATAGGTCTTTAAGAGCTTGTTGTATTTATCGACATTTTCCGGAATCGGTTGTGTCACCGTTTCCACAGTGAGCATTTCTGCGGCGTGTTCAATGCTGCGCCATATACCTGCGCCCACTCCTGCGACCACAGCCGCGCCATATGCGCCGCCCTCGGCTGCCCCAATCAGCGTTTTCACGGGCAATCCCATGATATCCGCCTGTATTTGCCGCCATACGGCACTCTTGGCCGCGCCGCCGGAAGACACAACATCCGCCGGCTTCATGCCGGGCTTGGATGAGAGAATCAATTCATAGATTTCGCGAAGGCCGAACGTCACGCCCTCCATCACCGCGCGCGCCATATCGCCGCTGTTTGTGGTGACGGACAGGCCATAGAACACGCCCCTCGCATACGGGTCTGCATGTGGTGAGCGCTCGCCCGTCAGATACGGCAGGAAGATGACGCCGTTTGCGCCCGCAGGGCTTTCTTGCGCTCCCGCGTCGATGAGCTTAAACGAATCGTTTTTGTGGAACGTATTTTTAAACCATTCCATGGAGCCGCCCGACGAAAGCTGGCACCCGAATGCCTGCCATTTGTTCTTGTCGTTATTGCAGAAGAACTGTACCTTGCCGCCCGCGTTCTTGCCGAATCCGTCCAGCGCCATAGAAACAACACCGGATGTGCCGATAATAAAGCCGATGGTGCCTTCCTTCACAATACCCATGCCTGTCGTCTGAATGACAGCATCGCCGCCGCCCGCATAAGCAGGCAGCCCTTCGGGCAGGCCTGTGAGCGCCGCGGCCTGTTTTGTGATGGTTCCCGCAACCTCGTCGGATTCAAACGTCTCGGGGAACACTGCTTTATCAAGCCCCAAAAGGCTGATCAGCGCATCGTTAAACACGCGCTTCTCGACATCGAAAAATCCTGTGCCGGACGCGTCGGACACGTCGGTGCACTTGCGCCCTGTCATGAGAAAACGGATATAATCCTTTGGCATCATGAAATGCCGCATTTTTGCGTAGTTTTCCGGCTCATTTTTTCTGAGCCAGACGATCTTGCCGCCCGTGAAACCTGTCAGCATCGTGTTGTTGGTGTAGGAAAGCAAGCCTTCAAGGCCGCCAGCCGCCGCAATGATCTCTTCGCATTCCTCTTCGGTGCGCTGGTCGTTCCAGAGTATAGCGGGACGAATCACACTGTCGTTTTCATCGAGCGCGACAAGTCCGTGCATCTGTCCGGAGTATGACACGCCCACGATATCCGTGCCGCGAACGCCGCTTTGCTCCACTGCCGCTTTCATCGCATCACAGGTACCCTCCCACCAGTCCGCCGGATTTTGCTCTGACCAGCCGGGCTTGGGGGTGCTTAACGGATAGGCGCGGGTCTGTGACGCCGCCACATGGCCGTCCTCCCCCACGATGATACATTTGACTCCTGATGTACCCACGTCTATACCGGCAACGTATTTCATAAGCTTTTTCTCCTTTACAAATATTAATCCGTTTGATAACAATCAAATCTATTTTATGCAGAGCCGCTTGATTTCACAATGCACAATGGCATCTTATACTAGAACATTTTTATCATATTATATACCACTCATTTGTTAACAGCAAACATAATATACGGATATATTGTTAACGAAAAACATGTTGAATATATTTGCAAGAGTCCGTAGAATTCTCTGGAAACCTAGTAAAAATAAAATTTGACAGGCATTATTATGAGTACTATAATAGGCATCGTGCGTTTAATAATAGCGGCTAACAATGGTGTTATACTAGACTGAGATTGCAGCGGAAGACAAAGCTATCTGACAAGTTTAAGTCTTGTTCATTTATAGATTCCGGTGGAAATGTGTATTCAAGGGTTTAGGCCGCAAGGTTTAGACCCTTTAAGTTTTATTAATTTAACAGGAGCATTAAGATGTTATCGTACGAATTTTTTCTGGATCTTGCTATCATTTTGATGGCAACGAAGCTGTTTGGTGTGCTTGCAAAAAAGCTGCACCTCCCTCAGGTTGTCGGTGCCCTCATCGCCGGGCTGGTGCTTGGCCCCACTCTCTTAAACCTCGTTCATGAATCGGAATTCATAGACAAAATGGCAGAGCTTGGCGTTATCGTCATTATGTTCACCGCGGGCATGGAGACGGACATCAAGCAATTAAAAAGCACTGGCAAAGCATCGTTCATCATCGCAATGATGGGAATCCTGCTCCCGCTCGGAGCCGGTTTTTTGGTTGCCGGTGTCTATTATCAGAACATGGGAAGTATGACGCAGGTAGAATTGTTCAAAAACATATTTATCGGCGTGATTCTGACAGCCACTTCTGTGAGCATCACGGTTGAGGCGCTTCGTGAGATGGGCAAGCTCAAAACGAAGACTGGTACAGCCATTCTGGGTGCAGCCA
>JAEWQS010000135.1 GCA_023399095.1 Bacillota bacterium | reverse complement strand
ACATGCCCGGCCGTTTCCGCTATTATGCACCCAAGACGGGTAAGCCGTCGTGCGGCTCACCCGCCCAATAAAAATTCTGCTTTTTCTTACGCTCTTTCGAGTTTACACAAAATCGGGGATACACCCGATGTTTTTGTTGACTCTAATCTTACAGTTGAAGAATTTAGTGATTTGCTTGTTCAGGCTTATCAACAGCACTTAAAGTCGCAGCAACAATTTGATCAATAAAAACAAACAAATAGGCAAAATATTGAGTTTTACCAGATGGATATTCTAACATTGCATCTTTTAGAATTATCGAGTCTTTTTTAACTTCTTCATTACTATTTGCTATTGTTTTAGCATCTTCCTCTTTTATTATGGTGCAAATTGCATCAAAAACATTTTCTTTAGTTATTATTTCATCTTTTTTGTTCTTTTGAACTCTATAAAATTTTCCAGTTACAACCCCAAAAGAAGTTATTAGTACTAAGTAATTTTTATCTAAACCAACGGTTTGTGATGCTGATATTAGATTATCAAGTACGGTTAACTTATTCATGATACCCTCCACAATATTTATTACCAACGTTATTATTCAAGTATTTTTATTGTAAATGTATTGTTCGAATGCTTTATTAAGCATATCGTCCCAACTTATGAAAATTCCATTGTTGTGTTCAGAATCAAAATATTCATCCAAGCCTTCTTTTGTTATTACCTCTTTTAAATAACCAAAGTGTTTAGCAGTTATAAATAAATCTTTGATATGAGAATAGTCGGTATATTCGTACATAAATGCTCTTGTAAATAAATCATTGTATTTAATTACTTCATTTAAGTTTTTATTCTTTATTGCTTTATCTATTTCTTCTTGTATCCATATATACCATTCCATTATCATCACTTCCTTTTACGTAGAATATTTATCATTCAACAAATTATAACACAATATCCAACATTGTGATATAATTTGAGCGATATTTTGTTGGAGGATGGGTATGCACGAAATAGATTTTACCAAAATAGAAAAATATGCTGACAATGATGGATTAAATACTAAAATATCATCTAATGATAAACATGAAATTTTACATGCGTTAATATTAAGTAACATTAATAATCAAGAAACGATTATTAATTCCAATGCATATACAGCAGCTTCATTAATAAAAAGTGAACATAATTGGCTAAAGAGAAAAGATTACAAAAAATACACTCCTGCTAAAAACGGTACGAAAAAACTTTCTTATGGGCAAGTTTGTTTTATTGAATTTGGGAAGGCTTATCATTCAGAAATGGCGTATTGCCATTGTGGACTATACGTTGGTAAATATAATGGCAAATGTTTCGTTGTTCCAATTACATCTGTTTTGAAAAATTATTCTGATTGCTATCATCCTATAGATAATAAAACTGGCGATAAAGCATTTAGACGAGCTAAAGAAGATGAGGGCTTCTTGAAGAAATGTATACTTCAAATGAATGATGCAAAATTTATTTCAGTTGGTAGGATTATTGCTGGATATGAAATAATAAAGCCAGAAGCATTAGCTCAAATTAAAGATCAATTATTTTCGGTAATATTACCTGATGTTTACAGATCAGAAAATAAGATAAAACAAGAATACTCTTTGCTATTAGGAGAACTTAAAACATTACAAGAAGAAAATAGGAAATTGCATCAAAGAATACAAGACATAAATTCTTATACAATAAAAGAATTTGGAATGTTTTTCAAAGAGTAGGGTTTATTTATTGACAAAAAGCATATTATATGCTAGAGTTCAAATTAAAGAGGGCTTTGTGTTCTCGAATTAGTTTGAGCTTAATAGAGGTCGTATGTGCCTCAGTTTAGGAAAAAAGATGCCTGACGGTGTCTTTTTTCGTTTATAAGAAAGGGCATATTGTTTTCTATGCCCTTTCTTTATTATATCAAACTCTGTTTCAAAACCATATTAAACATATTCATTCCACGGTTGTTATATCTAAAGCAGAATTCATCAACATATCTCTGCATATGTTTAACGCTGATGTGGTGGTATATACCGTATACGCCACGTTTAAGCGTTGCCCAAAATGATTCAATGTTGTTGGTGTGCGTACCATTATAATCCGAGAATGCCTTGGTATGGTCTACACGTAGATGAATGAAGTTATTACGCCTTAACGGATCATATCCTCTGAATTCATCCGTCATTATTGTGTTGCCGTTTTCAGCCTTTGATACGGTATTTAGAACATCCATAAGCTGCTTTGCCGTGAGTTTCTTACCATCCTTATCAGGCATAGCTATCTTAGCGTAGACTTGTTTATTGAGTCTGTCCACAATTCCGACAACGGGAGTCTTGGAAGTACCCCTTCCCCGTTTAGCACCTGTGCCTGTACCTTTGGGAAGGTCATCGTTGTGTTCATTGTCTTTACGTGGTTTACCACCTACATAAGTTTCATCAATTTCAACGATGGTATCAAAGAATTCTTTCTGATTGGCATTACCCATAGCAAGACGGATTTGTTGAAGCATTCTCCATGCAGTTTTGTAGGTTACACCTATTTCACGTTGGAGTTGAAGACCAGAGATACCTTTCTTACTATTAAGGAATAAGTGAATAGCATAGAACCACTTACGTAAGTCAGTTGAGGACTTTTCAAAGATAGTGCCTGTGAATGGACTGAATGTGTTTAAACAGTCTTTACAATTAAATACTTTACGTCTATCATTCATTTGATAGACTTTAGATGATCCGCAATGGTTACAACGTACACCATGCGGATAACGAATATTGATATAATATTCAATTACCGATTCTTCGGTAGGAAATTTCTTGATTAACTCCATAAAAGTCATTTATACTTCACCATACTTTCATTTTCTTTAGTATGGTTGTATTTTAGCATATTGTTAGGAGTATGTCAAGGGATAATTCCGATAATTTTAATTGTATTGAATAAAATAATTAATCGTAATAGTTATTAATACTATTAAGTATTTAATAATAAAGCCGATATAGTAAGAAGACGAACGATCGTATCTATCTGTTTCAAAGTTCCCGCTTTGCGATATGAAGCTGGAATAAATATAAATTACAAAAGATATGCTATTAAGCATTTGAACCATAGAGACGATAAACTTGATGTGAACCAAATGGTTGGTCCAAAACGGTTATTTCTTCTCGATGGACATGAAAAAAATAGAATATCAAAAGGAGGTCAAACAGGTGGTCAAATTGCTGGAATGCGAACAGCCTTTAGCAATGAAGAGACATATATGATTAAAAAATGAAAGATTAATATGTAGGGGGAAAGTATCGAAATTGCAGCGGAGCAATGTAAAAAATTGTGCTATTAGAATAGCGCATATAACGAAGGGGAGATGGAATATGAAATGGTTTAGAAATTTAAAAATTGGAAAGAAGCTCAATTTGATCATTATTATGATGATTGTGCTTGTGGTAGTGGTTACTGTTGGCTTTTCCATTATGGAATTTACCAAGATGAATATTAAACAGGCGCAGGAACAATCACGAAAGGGTGTTGCGGGCATGGCCGATCTCATAGACAACAAAAAGGCCAATACTGTTGAACTGTCGACGCTGCTCGCAGCAAACCCGGACATTATCGAAGGAACGCTGTATGGCAACCGTGATGTGCTAAAAAAAGCACTGGATAAAATCACATCTGCTGTTGTTGTTGATTCTATAAGGGTACTGGATAAGGCAGGTACAGTCATATTCAGGACGAATGACGCTGAAAAGTTCGGGGACAGTCTGGCTGGACAGGAGGATATAAGAAAAGCCATGTCAGGACAATCAGCCGTTGCGATAGAGAAAGGGACAGATTTACCTATGTCCATTAGTGCCGGCTGCCCGATTACCGACAGTCAGGGAAATATAATTGGTGTTGTATCCGCAGGAATAAGGCTTGACAACAATGAACTGCTTGATTCCTTAAAAGAGATATATAAAACCGAGATGACCATATTTCAGGACGACATGAGAATTGCAACAACAATTGTGAACAACGGTCAGCGGGTAGTCGGTACGACTCTCGACCCGACGGTGGCAGATATCGTATTGAAACAAAAAAACGTATATGCGGGAAATGCGAATATTTTGGGCAAAGAATATATAACTTATTATTCGCCGATTCTCTCATCTGATGGCAGCGCGATTGGTGTTTTGTTCGCGGGGCAGTCTATTGGCGAATTCTACCAACAGCTCAATCAGATAATTTTAGCCGTGTTGGCGATATCCGCCGCAGCGGTCGCAATCGTTTTGATAATATTGATAATGATGATTAAGAAGAATGTAACCAGACCGGTTAAAGAAGCAGGCGAGCTTGCAAACGCCCTTGCTTCAGGAGACCTTAACAAAGAAATTATCATCAAATCCGAAGATGAGATTGGGCAGCTTGCGAAATTGCTGGATAAAGAGGTACGTGATGCATTTAAGAATATTGAAAACGCCCGCCTTGTGGCTGATAAGCAGGCAAGGTATCAGTCAGCCGAGGTAGATAAGCTTCTAATTAACCTACAGCGGCTTGCGCGTGGCGAACTGCTTTGTGACATCGTTGTGGACAAGGCGGATCAGGATACCGAGGCATTATATGAGCTGTTTAATAAGATCGCAATGAATATGTCCAGTGGTATTAATGCGATAAAAGACTATATCAGTGAAATATCGTACGTGCTGAGTGAAATGGCTAACGGTAACATGTGTGTCGATATATCTTCGGACTACAAAGGGGATTTCATCACTCTTAAAGAATCTATCAATACGATTGCCGAGTCTCTAAACAGCACACTTACAGAGATCAATCTTGCGGCGCAGCAGGTGGCCTCGGGCACATCGCAGGTGTCTGACGGCAGTCAGGCGATTTCGCAGGGCGCGACGGAGCAGGCGGCATCCATCGAAGAGCTCACCTCAACCGTCACGGAGATTGCGGCGCAGACAAGGCAGAACGCACTCAGCGCAGGCAAGGCCAACGAGATGTCTGAGCAAGCCAAGGATAACGCGGTCAAGGGCAACGAGCAGATGAAGGCGCTGCAGCAGGCGATGTCTGAAATCAATGAATCGTCGGCAAGTATCTCGAAGATCATCAAGGTGATCGACGATATCGCGTTCCAGACGAACATTTTAGCACTGAACGCGGCGGTGGAGGCGGCGAGAGCGGGCATACACGGCAAGGGCTTTGCGGTGGTGGCCGAAGAGGTGAGGAACCTTGCGGCACGCAGTGCGGGCGCAGCCAAAGAAACCACGGAGCTCATCGAAGGCTCCATCAAGAAAACCGAGGCCGGAACCAAGATCGCGGACGAGACCGCGATTGCCCTGACACAAATCGTGGAAGGTGTGGAAAAGGTCGTTGGGCTTGTGGCAGAGATCGCGGGCGCGTCGAACCAGCAGGCCACGGCGATTGGCGAAGTAAACAGAGGAATCGAACAGATGTCGCAGGTGGTGCAGACCAATTCGGCCACGTCGCAAGAGGCAGCGGCTGCTTCCGAAGAGCTCTCCAGCCAGGCGGCTATGCTTAAGGAGATGGTGGACAAATTCAAGCTCAGAGAGCAAGAAACAAGCTTGCCTTCGAAAAGGCAGAATAACAAAGCAAAGCAATTGAAACAGGCGGAGACAGCAGAGACGATTGCGCTGGACGACGGAGAGTTCGGTAAATATTAATAAAATCAACTCATGTTAAAGACCAATTGCTATACCTTCTGCACGGTGCAACATAATCCATGCAGAAGGTATAAAAAAATAAAAAATACATAAAATACTTGTTTCATACAATAAATATGTGGTATATTATAAACAAATAAACAACTGTTTGATATTGGCTTTTAAGCCGATAAAGGCAAACCCGATGAAAACCGGGGACGCAAAGCTAAGGGGTCTAAGTCCGTTTGGATATGACAGCCCGGTTGCCGAAGATTAAAGGTTTTTTATTTTATAAACTCGCGCCTAAGCCCTGATTCGCAGGGTGAAATAAATAGGGGAGAATATATCAAACAAACGCACTCAAATATAGACTTCGTGTCTGCGCATGCGGGCCATATACACCACAAATAAACTACGTACACAGTTGGTTGGATAAGGATAGACTTATAATCATATGGGCATCTTCCATTCCGTTCCCCTGCATAATGTTTAAGTCCGAAAAGGCGAAGGAAAACCACAGCACCCGCTGTGGTTTTTCTTTTGTCCTATTTTGGATGATAGGTTAAACAATTGCATATCACTGAATCATGCGGATCATCAATCTGCACGCTTCTTGCGCGGCAGTGAAACGATTTGTTGTAAGCGCACTGTGTGACATTACAGGAAATTCGGGGGCTGTTTTCTCCCGGCTCTGCCGCGAATTCGGTATCCGCAGGCATATGCGAGGATGCCACAAATGTATTTTCCTTGGTATAGGTGTCACAATACGTTTCATCAGATGTATTGCTTACAAGAATCGTATTGGCATCGCAGTAGTGTTCCGTATTGTACATGCAGTCGGTGGCCTGACATTTTAAAGACTTCATCTTCAATCATCCTTTCGTTCAAAGCTTTCGCACATGCTTTCCTCCGGAAAGTCGGCAACGTTGATCAGAGGGCTCACTTGAATGCTGTTTAACATGCATTTATCGTTTTTGTCGTGATGTTCACATGACTCAACAGTGCAGTGGATTGTTTGACAGCCCTTCTTATCCAAGTCGCGTCTCCTTCTTAAAGCTGTTTTCATTTATTATGGCTTAATATCGTTTGCTTTATGTGTGTGAAACGACTGCTCTGTTTTTAAGAATTGTATGAATATATGTCTAGTTTTAAAGAAAAATGGGTATTCTTATACCGTGGGCTTTGAGAGTATTGACAAGATTACAAACACGATTATATAATAAGTTTGGTCTAGAAGGGCTGGAATTTCTTTAAGTGCGTATTTATTCCCAATATTTACATAAATATCGTTGAGTATGCGTTTTTATTGTGTCTAGGCATTTTTATTTTTATATATTTGAAGGAGATTAGCATTGGATATTAGTTTGCTAAAAGAGAAGAGTTTGATGGACCTGCGGGAGATTGCCAAGATGGCAGGTATTAAATCCGTCACAAAATACCGCAAGGGTGAGCTCCTCGATATGCTTTACGAGCTCGATCGTCGTGCACGAGGCAGCGAAAATCCGGCCAATGCACATATGGATGAAAATCAGGAAAACAATTATGATTCATATGGCGAGACGGAAGATGTTTACGAAGGCCCCGCAGAGTATGAAGCTGAAGAGGTTTCATATGTGTCAGATGAAATTCCCGCCTATCAGCGCGACGTGCTGGATATGCGTGAGCGTGAGGAAGAGATCAAAAAGCAGCAAGCGGATGAACGCCCCGCACGCAGTGAAGAGAAAAAAATGATCGAATATGTGATGGGCAACGTTGCCGTCAACGAGCTGTTAAACGAAGGCGACTGCGGCGATGCCATGGGCATACTCGAGGTGCTGCCGGAAGGATACGGATTCCTGCGAAGCGAGAATTATCTGCCGGGCAACAAAGACGTATATGTGTCGATGGCGCAGATCAGAAAGTTTAACCTCAAAACGGGAGACAAGGTGATGGGCAAGACGCGTCCGGCCAAGGATGCTGAGAAGCTAAACGCGCTGCTCTATATCGAGCAGGTTAACGA
>JAEWQS010000104.1 GCA_023399095.1 Bacillota bacterium | reverse complement strand
GTGGCGGGACAGGTCAAGGACTTTGACCCCTCGCAGTATATCAGCAAGCGTGAGCAAAGGCGTATGGCACGATTTACGCTTTTTGCGATGACAGCGGCCTTGCAGGCATGGGAACAAAGCGGCATGGAAGGCAGCGGTTTTGATGACGAACGCGTCGGCGTGATACTCGGCAGCGGCATGGGCGGCCTTGACACCATTTGTGAGCAGTATGACGAGCTCAATGAAAACGGCCCCCGCAGTGTGTCGTCACTGTTTATTCCCAAGTGCATCATCAACACCACGGCCGGGCAGATCAGCATAAGATTGGGTCTGCACGGCATCTGTCTCTCTGTGGTTACGGCGTGCTCAACGGGCACGGACGCCATCGGACAGGCGCTTTACGCGGTGCGCGAAGGACGTATGGACGCGGTGCTTGTGGGCGGCGCGGAATCTGTGATGAACGAACTGGCTGTGCAGGGCTTTCATCAGATGCAGGCGATTACGGAAAGCGCCGATCCCAAACGCGCAAGCATACCTTTCGACAAGGACAGATCAGGCTTCGTGATGGGTGAGGGCGCGGCGTTTATGCTGATTGAGAGCGAAGAGCACGCCAGAAAACGCGGCGCGAAGATACTTGGCGAGGTGGCGGGTTACGCGCAGACATGCGACGCGTACCACATTACCGCACCGCAGCCCGAGGGCAAGTATGCCGCGAGAGCCATGGCGCTCGCGATTGAGGATGCGGGCATCGATAAGACGCAGGTCGGTTATGTGAACGCGCATGGTACAAGCACGCCGCTAAACGACGTGGGTGAGAGCGCGGCGATTGAGATGTGCTTCGGTGAGCATGCCAAGAAGATGCTGGTTAGCTCCACAAAGTCGATGACGGGGCATATGTTGGGCGCGGCAGGCGCGTTTGAAGCGGTGATCACCGCGATGGCGCTGAGCGAAGGCGTTGCGCCGCCGACGATCGGCCTTGAGACGGAAGGCGAAGGTTGTAACCTTGACTACGTGAAGGGCAAAGCCCGCAAGATGGACACCAGCTATGCCATTTCCAACTCGTTTGGCTTCGGCGGTCATAACAGCTGCGTGGTGCTTGCAAAAACACAAGGATAGGAGACGTTATGCTGAATATCGAACAGATCAAACAGATATTGCCTCATAGGGAACCTTTTTTGATGGTGGACAGGGTGGATGAACTGGAGCCGGGCGTCAAGGCGACCGGGGTCAAGGCCATCAGCGGCAACGAGTGGTTTTTCATGGGGCATTTTGCGGATAAAAAGCTGATGCCCGGTGTGCTCATCGTAGAGGCGATTGCGCAGATGGGCGGCATTGCGCTGCTCAGCATGGAGGAGATGAAGGGTAAACTTGCTTTTCTAGGACGAATTAAGAGCGCGCGTTTTCGCGAACAGGTTGTGCCGGGCGATTCGCTCGTTCTCGAAGCGACTCTCGACACTGTGAAGGAGAGCATCGGTATCGGCAGCGGCAAAGCCTACGTGAACGGCAAGCTCGCTGCAAGCTGCGAGCTCGTGTTCGCGATCGGCGAAGCGGAATAGCAGTGTATTGTCATGAACAGCCATCCGAAAGGGTGGCTTTTTTGTTGTATGAAACAAAATATTGCTAGAATATGATCTGGCATGGATAGCAAAATAATACTATATTATGTTAATAATATGAATACTCAAATAATTTGTGGTGCACTATACTAATAACATACATATATCGTGACTTTTACCGTATCGGTTCAGATGATTTTTAAATCTCTCTGTAGACATAGGGGGAGGCAGATGAAAAGCATATTCAGCCGCACCGCAAATAGCCTTTGGTATCATAAGAAAAGAAACATACTGATTACGGTATGGTTTTTCCTGTTGCTGTTCTTATTGATCTCGGTGACCATTATTAGCATCGCTTCTGGCCAACAGGTGGATTATCTGAACGCGAATGTGGGCAACTGCGTGATGATGACAAAAATCAGTGAGGGCGTTGATGGAATGGAAGGCCCCTTTTACGCCAAAGAAGCCGATCAGCTGAAAAGCCTGCCTTTTGTTCGGGATTGCAACATGGTGGGGTTTGGCATAGGCAATCTGGTTGATGCAACTCCAGTCGTAATGGACGAGGAAATGTATGCAAGAGTTCAGGAAGGATCGAAAACAGATGGATATTCAGCAATCGACACAAGTTCGCTTTTTGGCTTAATCAATACCGAAACTTATACGCTTTTTACCAGTGCGGGATTCACCCTTGCGGCGGGAGAGCACATCACCGCTGATGACGCCGGGCAAAAAGTTGCGGTTATTTCCAGTGCGCTGGCTAAGAAAAACGGCCTGAAGCTTGGAGACAGCATCGGTGTGACTGGCTCAAACGCCGATAAGGAAATGTCCGGCGATCCAGGCACGCTGACGCTGACCATCATCGGCCTGTTTGACTATCCTATGACGTCAAGCTTGTATGAAAAGGACATATCTCCTGTATTCCCCTCTGATATGCCAGCAAACTATGTTTTTGTTCCGAGCGATACGATATCGGCTTTCAGCTTTTTTTATTCACCGATGCGCATGTATGTTTACCTCCAGGGTTCAGAGCAGATAGAAGATTACATCGATAAGATCAAGGACGAAATGGGAGAAGGGACCACAGGGACGATATTTGGTCCACTCACATATACCTATACGTGGGATGAGCAATGGGTTTCCACCGTCAGCAAACCCGCCGAAGAGATCAGCAATATGGCCACCGCCGTGGCGGTGGGGCTCGGCATCGGCATTTTTGTCATCATCCTTTTGATATATGCATTGCTGCTCAATGGTAAGAAGTATGAAATGGGTATATATCTGTCTCTTGGTGAGTCGAAATCAAAGCTTGTGATTCAGACTGTGATGGAAGAGCTCGTGCTAGTGCTGGCCGCGTTGGTACTGGCCGCTCTGCTCGGGGGGGTGATCGCGCCAAGCATGAGCAGCATTGTCATGGACAAACCGGCTTCTGAGACAAACGCTGCGATAGAGCAACAACGCGACGAACTCGTGCGATACGATGATCATGGCGCATATAATATTGCGGGTGATCTCAATTCATCGCGGGCGACCTATTTTTATGTCAATGACCAACTGAACATCGGGGACAGTTTTGGTGTATTTATCATTTATGCAGTCATTGGGATTGTTTTGATTGTCGTGGCTCTGGTGGCACAGGTGATTTTCTTTCTGCGCAAAAGTCCTGCAAGATTATTAATATCAAATTGATGAAGGGGTAGATCATGGGCTTTATAAAACGTGCTTTATTTAGCAGCATTCATCATAAAAAACGCTTCATTTTGATGTTGTTGATATTGTTAATTGCGTCGGTATTCTTGCAGGTAGCATATCAGATTCGTGCAACCGCATCAGAATCTGTCACGCAAATCAGAAAATATATTGGGGCCTCCGTCATTGTGCATATGACGGATATGGGGTTATCCGGGCGCGATCAAGCCGCGTTATTTCCGTATGATGCTGCGCAGGAGATTTCCAGATTGCCAGAAGTGAGACAGAGCCATTATATCAGCATGGTCAATGTTTTGAGCGACGACATAAAGGGAGAAGAACATTGCGAAGAATTTGTTGAGCAAAATTATCCGGGCTTGGGTGATTTCACATTGGTCGGCGTATCGGATATGCAGTTGTTCTGGAATTTTGCAAAAGGCAAGGATTATCTGATGGATGGACGGCTCTTGTTGCCCGGAGAGACCGGAAATGCCGCGGTTTTAAGCCAGCGTGTCTTCAATTTCAATGTTCTTAAATTTGGAGATAAGTTCAGCATCTCCTCTTACTTTGATAATGATCTGAGTGCTGAACTGGAAGTAGTCGGTATGCATTCGGGAGACGATTTAAATTTGGTGCCCGGATCTTCCTGCAATATCAACTATATCTATGTACCAATTGAGGTTACCTTGCGTTTATCAGGAGTCAATGGCGTCACGGAAGCGGAATATGCTTTAAATGATCCCGCGGAAATGGATGCGTTTATAAGCAAGGCAAAGGTTATTGCCGAAAATAACAATTTGGATATGAATTTCATCAATAACAACCTCGATTTTCTGCTTGCGTCCACCGCGCTCAACAGCCTGATCAAAACGTGCGATGCGATTTTCATCACGGTCATTGCGTTGTCGGCCATCATATTGAGCCTGCTGGTGATCTATCTGATGAACGACCGCATGTTTGAAATCGGTATATTGCTCTCGCTTGGCGAAAGCAGGTATAAGATCAGTCTGCAGATGATACTTGAAATTCTGATGCCAGCTTTGCTTGCCATCAATATTGGTGCGCTTGTGTCGAGCGTTATTATCCCTGCGGTGGGCAAAGCGGTAGCGGTGGGTATGCAGATCAATCAGACACTGACATCGACAGATGTCGGCGCGCTGTTTCTGCTGGCCAATGGCTGCGGCATATTGTTGGTGTTTATCGCGTCGATCATACCGACGGTGGCGATCAGAAAGTACACCCCCAAGCAGATGATGCAGACCTTTAAATAACGACTCTGAGAAACGGAGAAAAGTGATGAACACGGTACTGGAACTCAAAAACGTTGATTATTATTATCCGACAAAGGCGGCGAATATCGACATTCTCAAAGACGCAAGCTTTTGCTTTGAGCAGGGGAAGCTCTATACGATCATTGGGCCTTCCGGATCCGGCAAAACGACAACGCTGTCGTTGCTTGGCGCGCTCGAGACGCCCAAGCAAGGGAGCATACGCTATAAGGAGCGCAACATACAAGAGATTGGCATGGCTAGATACAGAAAAGATCATTTGGGGTTTGTGTTTCAGGCGTACAACCTGCTGACCTATCTTTCGGCGGTTCAGAATGTGCTCGTGGCAATGAGCATTTCGGGCAGCGCTGAAGGCGAGGAAAAGGCTTCGAAGCTGCTTAAAAGTACAGGGCTCGATGAATCGCTTTTCAAACGGCTGCCCAACTATCTGTCCGGCGGAGAGCAGCAACGTGTGGCGATTGCCCGCGCGATCTCGACCGGTGCTGATATCATCATTGCCGATGAACCGACAGGTAATCTTGATAAGGCGACGGCACTCGATATCGTGGGGCTGTTTGATGATCTTGCGCATAAAGAGGATAAGTGCGTGATTGTGGCCACCCATTCGGATTACTTCCACAGTATCGCGGACTGTGTTGTCACACTGGATAATAAAATGCTTGTAAAAATCTCAGGCAGTTGATAAAAACGTTTGGGTCTCATAATAGAATCTCATCCTACGGCTGCTCACATCCGAGCAGCTTTTTGTTCATGCGCACCATGTCTTCGAGCTTGTCAAGCGGGCAGACGATGGCCTTTGCCGACAGACAACCGCGCAGCGGCAGCAGTGGACGCATGCGGTTTTGCCGAGCTCAGCTTCTCGGTTGTTTGTTGGGTGAGCAATAGACGAGAACGATGCTCATGCAGCAGGCTCCTTATTTTCGATGTCATATTGAATTGTACGGTTAGGCGTTTCTGCGCGTGTATCAAGCATACTAAGGTTTAAATGATAGGTAAATAATATTTTTTTTGTCGAGAATTGCGAAAACGGTTATTATGACCTATGATGAGCACAAAAGGTTTAAATCAAGAGACCAAAAGCAGAACATACATTTTTAGAAAACGCTGCTGCTGAGCAACGATAACGGGAGGTTGGCATGGATATTTTTCAAAGCTTTTATGACGCTGCGGACAGCGAAATGGCGGCGGGAATGGCTGCTTATATGAAGAACCAGTTTGCGTTCCTCGGCGTGCAAAAACCGCGGCGCGCCACATTAAGCCGCAGTTTTCTGGTTCAGAAGAAAAAAGAGGCGGCTGTGGACTGGGATTTCATCTGTCGGTGTTTTGAGATGCCCGAGCGCGAGTTCCAATATATTGCTATCGACTATCTGATTGCCGTGAAAGGCCGTCTGCAAGCGAATGATCTTGTTCGTATTGAAACGCTTATCATCACAAAATCGTGGTGGGACACCGTGGATTTGCTGGCTGGTGTGGCGGGAGACATCATTCTGCGGCATGATGAAACGAAAGACGAGTTTGTGGCAAAGTGGATGCAAAGCGACAACCTTTGGCTGAGGCGCGTGTCGATATTGTTTCAGCTCAAATACAAGGATAACACGGATACGGCGTTTCTGTCTCGCGCGATACTGAAAAACGGTGATACAAAGGAGTTCTTTCTCAACAAGGCGATTGGCTGGGCGCTGCGCGAGTATTCCAAAACTGATGCCGAATGGGTGAGGCGTTTTATCAGTGCGCACAGTTTGAGCGCGCTAAGCGTCAGGGAAGCAAGCAAATACCTGTAGTTGAAACTGAAATCCTTATAAAAAAGGAGATAAGACTTTTGGCTTACCTCTTGAGCCGTTGCGTATCAGCTATCTTTGGAAAAATGAGATAGCCGTGTTGCCCAGAGGGTTGTTTTGTGAGATAAATGGTAAGAAAGAAGGGGTGTATGCTCAATGAGATTACGTGAATTTTTTCTGGAGGACTTCTACGAGAAACACGAGTTTTCCACAACATATCTGCTGTCGCAATCGGACTGTGAATCTATGACGGTGAACGAGCTGCTTAATATGGAGCCGGGCGCGAAGGAACGCTTTATGGAAATCCAGCTTGGATATACCGAGGTGAAGGGAAGCCCTGAACTAAGACAGCATATCGCCGCGCTATATAAGCACTGCAAGCGGGACGATATACTCGTTCACGCAGGCGCGGAGGAAGCGATATTCAATTTCATGCAGGTGTTATTAAGCGCGGGCGAGCACGTGGTGTATATGTCGCCTGCGTACCAGTCGCTTTATGAGGTGGCTGCGTCGATTGGATGTGAGGTGTCGCCGTGGCCGCTGCGTCAGGGGAAAAGTGGCTGGACACTGGACATGGACGAGTTGCTCACATTGATTAAGCCCAACACAAAACTGCTTGTCATCAACACGCCCCACAACCCCACGGGCTATTCGCTTAGCGATAAGGAATTGAGGTGCATCGCGGATATTGCACGCGAGAGAGGCATTTTTGTGTTCTGCGATCAGGTCTACAAAGGACTTGAGTGGGACGGACAAGAACACTCCTGGATGAGCGATATATATGAAAACGCGGTGTCTTTGGGGGTGATGTCCAAGGCGTATGGTCTGCCGGGCCTGAGAATCGGATGGATTGCGACGCGCAGCAAAGACGTTTATGAAAAGATGTTGAAATACAAGTATTACACCACCATCTGCTCCAGCGCCCCCAGCGAATTCCTTTCCGTCGTGGCGCTCAAACACAGCGCTGCTATCTTAAAAAGAAATGTATCGATTATCAAAGAAAATATCGCTTATGCGGAGCCGTTCTTTACCAAATTTACAGACACCTTTGTCAATAACGTACCGGCTGCGGGGCCGATTGCGTTTCATAAGCTCAAAATCACGGGCGGCATATACGCTTTCTGTGAAAACCTTATTCGAAGAAAAGGCGTTTTGCTGCTGCCAGGGGATGTTTATGAGGCGGACGGCGGCTTCTTTAGAATGGGATACGGCCGCAAGAATTTCAAGGAATGTCTTGGTCAATTGGATGATTACTTGAACGGTCAAAAATTGTAGAATGATACCAAAGCCTGTTTCTTTACGGAGACAGGC
>JAEWQS010000073.1 GCA_023399095.1 Bacillota bacterium | reverse complement strand
TACTGTGGCAATACACTCCTTTGAGTAGTCGAGGCTACAGAATCATATAAAGAGTCCACAGTGTCTAAGTAGATTGTACCAACTAAACGAAAGGAGCGTATGGTACTGTAATGTATCATACAAGAATAAAATGAAAAAAAGATATATTGCGTTTATACTGATCATGATCTTGACCTTATCAACGTTCGGAATTGCAACAGCATTCGCGGGAATCAGCGGAAATAGTGACGTTTACGCTGGTGAAACATATAACTTTTCAGTCTCTCAGTCTGCATCCGCATCCTCAATCAGCGGAAACATTTCGTGGAGCGGATTTGCCTCCGGCAGTGAAACGATGTGGGAAGATTCAAGCAGCGGCACAAACGAAAACATCACCGCTTCCAAAACAATCAGCATTTCCGTACCTGCAGGCACACCAGCCGGCTCCACCTGTACAATCAACGTTTCCGGGCAAATATCTACGTTTGACGGTACAACCGTCGGAGAATCGAGCTATTCGGACAGTAAAACGATCACTGTCGTCGACAGACCCGCCTCCACACCCAAGCCGCAGAAAACACCGAAGCCATCATCCTCCAACAAAACGGAGAGCAAGCCCACTTCCACCCCTGAACCCTCGGCATGGCAGCTCGCGTCCGATGAGGTTGACGGCATGGATCAGGGCGGTACATTAACCGTTGATTTAACGGGTAAAGATGACGATCACGAGATTCCTGTCGAGATATACAATGTGCTTCGTGAAAAGAAGGGCAAGCTCACACTCAACTTCGGCTCATATTCATGCACATTGGACGGCGCGGCTCTGGGCGAGCTAGACGAGGATGAAGACGAGCTGGATCTCGGTCTTTCATTCGAAGCCGATGAGGAGTATTCTGCAGCCGTCGGAGGCAACGACGTTTACCAGCTGCATTTCGACCACAAAGGCCAATTTCCCGGCAAAATTTCCTTTACGTTCAAGGCCGAAAAGAACAAGCCGGGAGACACAGTTTATCTTTACTACTATTACGGTACATCCAAGGTGATTGAAGGCATTCAGTCTGCCGTTGTCGATGAAAACGGCTTTGTGACATTTGATATCTATCATTGCTCAAGTTATTTCGTGTCGTCAGAGCTCCTCGAAGGCGCCGCCGGCATTGTGACGCAGGCAGAGCCGGAGCCCACGCCCACACCCGAGCCGAAACCCACACCCACACCCGAGCCCACAGCAGACCCGACACCTGAACTGGAACCGAATCCGCTAACGGCTGAGCTTACGCCGATCAACGGCTTCCCGCTCGCAGTGCTGATATCCGTCGGCTTTGGCGCGGCGCTGCTCGCTGTGCTTTTCACAATGATTATCTTCAGAGTCGGGTTGTTCAGAAAAAAGAGCACTCGGCGCTCCGAATACTAAGCAAGGATTATTCATGGCTCCGGTTCAATTCAATCCGGAGCCTTTTTTATTCTTCCTATAAAATATAATATCGCATTTTCGCTTTTTTTCTCCAGATAGTGTCGAATTATCAGATAACTTGTTGACATTTATTCTTTTTTCGTCCAAAATATAAACACATAAATTCATCATTGACTGCTTCTCGCCCGCACACTTTTGACCGCATCTTTGCATTTATTCAAAAAATGATTTGAAGGAGATAACAAATGAAAAAGCTTGCGTCGTTGCTGCTTGCGGCTGTTATTTTAGTGTCGTCGCTGAGCATATCATCTGCATTGGCAGACAGCAGGGTGGAAGTATCGATAAAAGGCCCGCAAGATGTCAAGCCAGGTGAAAAGTATGACTATACATACGAAATAACAATGTCAGATGCTTACTCTGTCGAAGCGGAAGTCTCAAGTGATACAGCCGCTATCAGTATCGACAAAGTCCCTTCAATTCTCGATGATGGCGATCTTACCAACAAAAGCAAAACGAAAAAAGGGAACATCAGCGTCACGATCGGTAATGACGCTCAGGCGGGAGAGAAGTTCACTATATATATAACAGGTCGTTATGATTTCATCGTAGATGGCCTTCCCAGTGGAAAGCCGATAGATATAAATTATTCATATCCGCTAACAGTGACGGTTCCTGAACAGCCCACGCCACAGCCGCCACCCGCGCCCGAGCCTTCGCAGACACCGGAACCCACGCCTGTGCCGACAGATGCACCGACCCCCATACCGACGACGGCTCCCAAGCCTGCTCCTGAACCGAAAAAAACCGAAAAGCCGATCAATACGGTGTCACCCGTTGCCGCTGTATCACCTACCCCCGCGCCTTCACCATCCGCAGCCGCTTCTGATTCATCCCCGGTTTCGCCCAAACCCACAGAAACGCCCGCCAAATGGAATGCGCTCAGCGCAGAACTGGACAGGCTCGATAAAGGCGGTACCCTCGATATTTCGTTGTCCGAGGCTGAAAGTCTTCCCGCGTCAACACTCAAAGCGCTTAAAACCAAGCAAGCTACTCTAAATATCGATTTCGGCGACTATTCATGCACAATAGACGGCAACAAGCTTGGGGCCATATCAGATGATTCAAGCGTTTGTCAGCTTGCTGTATCATTGGAAAAAGATGCGACCATATCCGACGCGGCAAACGGGCACGATATCTATCAACTGCATTTTGCGCAAACCGGCGAAATGCCGGGACGTTTTACATACCGCTTTACCGCTTCAGAGAGCCAACCCGGCGATACTTTGTATCTTTATTGCTACCACGCGCTTTCCGGCGTAACGGAATATAAGCAGAGTGCCGTGGTCGATGAAAGCGGCTGCGCGTCATTTGATATCTTTGAGGGTCTTAGCTATTTTGTCACCGCTTCGCCCATCGAGGAAATTGCAGAAGAGCCGGGTATTGCCTTGGCAGCGCCTGTCAACGACGCTATGGATACCGGCTCCGGCTCAGGCCCTTGGCTTGTCATCGCAGTGATATTGGCTGTCATAGCCGTTGCCGTCGTTGGCTTCATGCGTTTACGGCATATAGGGCTTTTCAGAAACCGCAAATATAACTTCAATGAATAAGCCTTTTAAAAGTGTCCATCAATATGTCTGAGTCAATTGGTTTGCCGACATGTGCATCCATACCCGCCATCAATGCCTGGTCGATATCTTCCTTGTATACGTTTGCTGTCATGGCAATGATCGGCACACTCTTGGCGCCGGGCACATCGGACGCGCGAATCTGACGTGTGGCTTCGAGTCCATCCATCACAGGCATTTGAATATCCATGAGGATCGCGTCAAAAGCGCCATCCTTAGCTTTGAATATATCCATCGCTTGTTGTCCGTCCATCGCTTGAGTCAATATAACACCCGTATTTTTAAGAAGCTCCTGCAAAATATATTGATTAATCTGTATGTCCTCAACCACAAGTATCCTTTTGTCCTTTAAAAACTGGCTGTCTATTTTAGATGCCCTCATCTCTACCTTAGGCTTTTTGCATATTTGAGTCAGCGCATTGAACAGGCGCGATGGAAAGATGGGCTTCGTCAAGAACATGGATACGCCTGCATCCTTGGCCTGATTCTCAATCTCTCCCCATTCAAACATAGAGAACATGATCACGAAAGTATCCGATCCACAGACCTTTCTGATTTGCTTCACCGTTTCTATACCGTTCATCTCGGGCATGTGCCAGTCTACAAAAACGATGTTGTAGGGTTTTCTTTCCCCTGCCGCTTTATTGACCGTATTGACAGCCTCTTTACCGGAGAGCACCCATTTTGCCTTCACGCCAAACTGTGAAAACAGCGAGTTCATGTAAAGACACGTTTGCTCATCGTCATCAACCACAAGCACATTAAGGTCTTCGAACGCCACATCGATAGAAGCAGGCTTTGTTTTGGCCAGTTCCAGCGGCAGCACAAAGTCAAAAGTGCTTCCTTTCCCGCGCTCACCCGTAGCACCGATCACTCCACCCATCAATTCAACAATAGAACGAGATATGGCCAGCCCCAGCCCGGCGCCTTCAAATGTGCGGGTCGTTTTGCTGTCTGCTTGTTCAAACGGATTAAAAAGCTTGTCAACGTTGCTCTGGTCAATCCCAATACCGTTATCTGTCACGGAGAGCTTTACAATAACCTGATTATTTTGAATTTTTAGCACTTGTGCTCTCACGACAATCTCACCTGATTCAGGGGTGAATTTTACTGCATTGTAAAGAAGATTCATAAGAACCTGCTTTAATCTGATCGCATCGCTTAACACATATTTGGGAAAAGTCTCATCGATGAAAAGATCAATATGCTGTTTTTTCTCGTCAGCACGCTGCATAACGATACCAACCGCCTCTTCAATAACCGCGATCAGATCAATCTCACTGTGGCTTACAGAGAGCTTGCCCGCCTCAATTCGGGAAATATCAAGAATGTCATTGACAATGGAAAGCAAGTGCTTAGACGACGTATTGACTTCATTAAGCAGGTTCTTGATTTGTTCGACATTTTCAGATTCTTCAGCCACATGAGTCAGCCCGATGATGGCATTAAGCGGTGTGCGGATTTCGTGGCTCATATGAGAAAGAAAATCACTCTTCGCCCGGCTCGCTGCGCTGGCGTCCTGCTTGGCTTTAATCAGTTCCTTTTCTTTTTCATGCTGCTCGGTGATATCCTCTGCTACGCCAAGCAACGCATAAACTTCACCATCTTGATTAAGCAGCGGCACTTTGCTGATCTTGAAAAGCTTTTGCTCCCCTTTCTTTGTTATCATACGGCGGATATAATTCATACTGACAGTCTTTGCTTCAATGACCATACGGTCATGCTCTGTGCTTTCTTTGGCGACACCTTCTGTCATAAAGCTGCGGTTCGTCTTACCAATCAGATCCTCAGGTGTTATGCTGAGGTTTTCCGCCGCAATTTGATTACAGCCTAAATATCGCCCCTCATTGTCCTTCCAATATATACCCACGGGCGCATTCTGCAAAATTTCTTCAAGCATTTGATGCGAACGGAATATCTCTCTTTCATTGTTCACGCGCCGCGTGATATCGGCAATAAAAGCCGCCACTCCATTTATCCTGCCCTTGCTATCAGAAACAGGGTAAACCGATCCTTCAAAATAGCGGTCATCAGCCTGATTTCGATAGACCCCTGGGGTTCCTGTTCGTACCACTTTTTTAAAAAGACCCGCATGTGTCGAGTATCGATCCAGAGGAACAATGTCTTTTATGTTTTTGCCAACAATTTCGGACATATCTGTGTTGCGCTGCTTTGCAAACGCTTTGTTTGATATAACGATATTGCCGTCAGTATCCATAAGACAGATGCCGTCGCGCGTTGCGTCTAATATCACACGCATTTGAGAATGGCTTGTTTTAATAGCGGCTTCTTTGTCGATGCGTTCATAGCTGTTTTTTATCATTGCTGCAAATATCGTCATGACCGAGAGCGCATAGGGCTCCCACCTCTTGACCTTTTCCATAGAATAAAGGCCAATAAAAGCTCGCGGTCTTCCTTTAGACATGATGGGAATCATGATAGCCGAACGAACGCCGCAATCCTTGAGTATGGACGCAAGTATTGAGTTATGTGCCTTTGTATCAGCGATATAAAAGTTTCTGCCGCGCGAATGGGTGTCGATCATCTCGGCAGCGTCCGTGAAATTACTCTTTTCCCAGTCATGCTCAAGCAATGGAATTCCGGCTTTGTTTTGCTGTGTTTTCAGTTCAAAATTTTGAGTATTCCAATTATAAACGATGTAGCAAATGCGATCCTCGCCTGAGTATTCCCGTATGCGCCCAAGAGCCATGTCGAGCTCTCTGTCTATGTTTTCCACATCGGCATTGATAAAATCCTGTGCCAGAGCAAAAATCAATTTCTCAAACTGAAGCTGCCGCCTCATGCTCTCTAGCATCGCATCCTTTTGTTGTTCTGACTCCTGCAAGTGCACCACCGCATTCTCCAGCTCTGCAGTGCGTTCTTTAACCAGCAAATTCAAATTCTGCTGATGAGCTTTCAGCCGTTTTACAAGTTTATTCACAAGAATAAACAGCAGTGCAGCTGTTATCAGCACAAATGCCAGTCCTTTATATGTCTCAATCTCTATGTATGTGTATTTATTCATTTTGAGCATTCCGAGAATATCGTCAAGAAAAAGGATCCATGCTATCCCCAAAACGAAATAGATTAAGGTTATTGTGAAGGATTCACGAAAAATTGCAGGCTTTTTTTCTTTACTTTTTTCCATCGTTATCCACCTTATAAATGGTCCGCTAAATCGCTGATCGCCAGATATGCTTGCTTTAAATCTTGCAACAGGAGATCTGATTCTTCGGTTTCGTTGTTTTTTAAGTGAGCAAGCATTTGTGCGCAAACCTTCGAAATTTCCAGCAGCCCAAGGTTTGCGGCTGTACCTTTAAGACCATGAGCCTCATATATTGCACTTTGATAGTCTTTGCTAAACAGTGCTCTTTCCAGTCTTTCCGGCGCATTGTCCTTAAAAAAAAGCCGGAGCAATTCGGTATAAAAAACCGTATTATCCGACATGCGTTGCATCGTTCCTGCATAATCGATGCCTGGTTTGCTCTTAAGCAAATTTTCAAGTGACTGCATCATATCGATCCTCCACGTTTTTCTATTGCCGCGCTTCATCTCCATGCTTCTGCGATATTTCGATGAAGGAATCCTCAATTTGCGTAAACACATCAATCAGAGTGGGATCAAATAATTTCCCCTTCTCCTCCAAAAGTATCTGTGTTGCCTTTTCATGCGAAAAAGCAGGTTTATAAACACGGGGACTCACCAACGCGTCGTACACATCCGCCACCGCCACCACACGCGCAGAAAGCGGAATCTGATCGCCTTTAAGTCCATCCGGATATCCCTTCCCATCCCAATGTTCATGATGATGACGGCATATCTGCCTCGCATAACGGACAAAAAGCTCATCATCATGATCGGCCATCGAATCGATAAACCGGCTCCCGATTTCAGAATGCGTTTTCATGATTTCCATCTCTTCGTACGTCAGCGGCCCCGGTTTTGTGAGAATACAATCCGGCATGCTAACCTTACCGATATCATGCAAGGATGAAGCACGTGCGATCAGCTTAGCGGCGTGTTCATCGAGTTCAGCCGGATATGTCCCGTTTTCACAAAGATAGTTTAATTGCGCCTCACAGAACAAGCGGATACGCTTGACATGTCGGCCTGATTCCAGACTCCGGTACTCAATGATGGACGTCACAGCGTCATAAATGGATTCGCGCATGTTTAAAATTTTCTGCGCACGTTGTTCAGCCAGCTCCAGCAGATGATTTTGATATCTTTTTAAACGGATATGGTTGTCTACCCGGCATTTGACGATATGCATGTTAAAAGGTTTTGTAATATAATCTATGGCCCCCACTTTAAGACCGCGGCTTTCATCGCACTCAGAGTCAAGCGCACTGATCAATATCACAGGGATGTTTTTTGTGGCCATATCCTGCTTCAATTGCCGAAGAACTTCATAACCATCGAGTTTGGGCATCATGATATCCAATAGAATCAGTGAAAGCGAGCATGAATGTTGACGGACAAAGTCCAGAGCTTGCTGCCCGTCACAGGCTTCGTAAACATGATAAGAATCCATGAGTATCTGCATGAGAATTTTCCGGTTGATTTCAATATCGTCTACAATAAGGATGCTGTCCATGATCACTCCTTGCGTCTTTTGCTGGAGATAAATGAAAGGTTTAAACTATTAATCGTATAATAATCGGTGTTATCAACACCGTATTGTATTTTTTTATGATCTCTGGACCTAATACAGCAAATTTTGTTTTTTACTTATTAGTAATATAAACTTATATCCTAGTTCTAAACATAAAATCCCAAAACTTATGCTCTTAAGATACTGTTCCTTTTCAATGATTGATGTTCTATGCCACAACAATAAGCTACGTTTTTCGAAGGCTCCGAAATAAGAGGGTTCCGGAGAATTAATCTCCGGAACCCTCTTTATGTGCGTTTATGCTTATGCTATTGCTATGCCAATATCTTAATAAAGCAGATTGTTTTCGGATTCCGCGTCGAACAAATGAATCATCAGCTCGGGAATCTCGAAATAGATGTAGTTCGCCTTACCCGGCTCAAACACCTGTGGTGTCATATCGGATATCTGAACACGAATAACCACGTCCTTCTCACCCATAACCAGATGCAGATAGATCTCACTGCCCATCATCTCCGACACATCGACCTTTGCTTTGATGGCGTTTGGTGTATCCGCCTTCACCACATTGATGTGTTCAGGGCGAATGCCGAGTGTCACCTTGCAGGGCTCCTGCTTCTTCTGCTGCAGGATTTTCTGCTTGTCAGATGAAAGCATCATATCGATTCCGGCGGCGCGAATAACATAGTTGCCGCCTGCAAGTGTCAGCTCTGCATCAAAGAAGTTCATCTGCGGTGTGCCGATGAAGCTTGCCACAAACTTGTTCGCCGGCCTGTTGAACACATCCTGAGACGTCCCGATCTGATAGATCCAGCCGTCCTTCATGATCACGATGCGGTCACCCAGTGTCATCGCCTCGATCTGGTCGTGCGTGACATAGATGAACGTCGTATCGATGCGTTCGCGCAGCTTGATAATCTCCGCGCGCATCTGATTTCTCAGCTTCGCGTCCAGATTGGACAGCGGCTCATCCATCAGAAACACCTTGGGTTCGCGGACGATCGCACGGCCAATGGCCACACGTTGGCGCTGACCGCCCGAGAGCGCTTTGGGTTTGCGTTTCAAAAGCTCCGTGATGCCGAGGATTTCCGCGGCCTGCTGAACCTTTCTTTCGATCTCATCTTTCTTTTCCTTGCGCAGCTTAAGCGCAAAAGCCAGATTCTCATAGACTGTCATGTGCGGATAAAGCGCATAGTTTTGGAAAACCATCGCGATATCGCGGTCCTTGGGAGGAACAGCATTGACGAGCTTGTCATCAATGTATAGCTCACCGTCTGTGATCTCTTCGAGACCCGCCACCATACGAAGTGTGGTAGATTTGCCGCAGCCCGAGGGGCCAACGAGCACGATGAACTCTTTGTCTGCGATTTCAAGATTGAAATCGTGGACGGCCGTGACATTCTTGTCATAGACCTTCTTGATGTTTTTGAGTGTAACTTTTGCCATACTGACAGCTTTGCCGCGCACAGCCTTCGCTAACTGCGCAGCTCCCCATCGCCAAGCTAAGTGGCGGTGGCATTACAGCAGGTCTCCACACTGCTGCACCGCAAGCTGATGCGGAATTGTTCTTGCCTCCTTTTTTAACGTGCCTTGGGCGGTAACAGTGGAGCCACCCAAAGCCG
>JAEWQS010000070.1 GCA_023399095.1 Bacillota bacterium | reverse complement strand
TATAGAAATCTGTGTCCGGCACAGGTTATGTCAGAAACTTTTCTCGCTGCAAAGAGCGGGTTGTTATCATGCTCTATCAGTTTAAGCTCTTCCGCTTTCTTTAGGGCGTATTTGATTTCGGGTTCTGATGCATTTATATTGTATTCTTTTTCTTTTATAAAATCAGGAATGTTCGCAATAATTTCCGAATAGCCCATTTGTTGCTCATAGTCCAGCTTTTCTTGAAGATACACCATGATTGTTTCAATTAAACTTTCGTTAATTCTCATAATATTAGCTCCTCATCTTCTTAACAGTATTCTACCATCAAATTACTTTTTAATCAATAAGAAGCATTTTTCACTAGTAATATGCACTTGATGTAATTAATATTTTTGAATATGATTTGACTTGGAAGTGTGATAATCACCCATGTATCGCCTTGCGAATCAAGTACCGCGCCTGTTCCGCATCCCGCGTTCTCACAAATAGCCGGTATTGCTTGGTGTAGTCGGTGTGGTTGCCGATGATGGCATTCGTGCGGACTCTCGCGGTGCCGCGCCCCAAAAAAGTCCCCGCATGCGCGAATATCTTTCTCTTGTACGGCATGCCCTCACTTTCGACAGCATCCCGCGCCTTTATAAAGTCGTCCATCGAAAAGCACATAAAAACTTCTTCCCAGCCGAACATGCCGCCTCCTATCCGTGCAGCGCTTTGCTTAAAAGGTATTGCGCGTTTTCCGAATCCGCTTTCTTCACAAAGAGATAATACTGTGTGGCATAATCCATGTTCACGCCGTATGTTCCCATGCGTCCTCGCGTATCATCGAGCATATTTTTTGACTTGAACCGATATTTAATACCGCTTGCACTCAAAGCATCTCGAGCCTTTGTAAAATCGCCCATGGAAAACGTCGTATAAGCTTCTACCCATCCAAACATGGTGCTGACCTCCAAGGTTATTTTTAGACAATGAGGCTTGCTTTGCGGAGCAGGAAACGCACCTCATCGAGCTCCTCTTTCTTGACATATATGCAAAACTGCGCAGAATACTTGTCACTTTTGGCGGATAGGCTGCTCACCCTGCCACGCCCGCGGTCAAACACTTTGTATTTATATGTGATGGTTTTCTCTTCGAGCCATTTGACGATCGCCTCAAAATCGTCTCTGGAATAGCCGGTATAGACCTCTTCCCATCCGAACATAAGAGCCACCTTTCACAACTGTGTCATCATATGCATATAAAAAGGTTATCTTATCATCCACAATATGTCAAGGCGTGCAGGCAGGTTCCTGCACACCAAAAAGCTTCGCGGCGTTTCCGTAAAGTATCTTTTCGTTTTCCTCGTCACTCAGCCCAAGCGCGAAAAAGCGCTTTAGCTCGTCCTCGTGCAGCCACATCGGGTAATCGGTGCCGAACATCACCTTGTCCGTCCCGTGCGCACGAATTATTCTCACTGCTTTTTCTTTGGGCAGAAAAGCCAGCGCGCTGGAGGTGTCCAGATAGATATCTCGCCCGATGATCGTCTCCATTGCCTCGTCCCACATCGTGTAGCCGCCAAGATGCGGCGCTATCACGGTCAGAAAAGGGAACCGTTTAATAATATTTAGCAGTCTAGTGGGTGACGACGCGTCTGAGTTTTCATCGCCCATATGAATCATCAGCGGAAGCCGTCCTTCCATCGCTTCATATATTGGGAACATCTTGGGGTCGTCAATATTGAAACGCTGAAAATCCGGATGCAGCTTGATGCCATGCAAGCCCATTTCAATGATTTCATCGATCACTTCATGCGGTTTTTTCGTGCGCTGATGCACCGTACCAAAGCCAATAAGCCGATCGTCGTTATCCTGCAGGTTTTTGATAAAGCGGTTGATGGTCTGCACCTGCTCTGCCCTTGTGGCTGCCGAATGAATCACATATCTGACCACGTTGCAGGGGCTGCCCTCACGAAACAGATCTTCGATTTCGCCGCTGCCCTGCATCGGCTGACTGTAATAGCTGCCAATGGAAGCGACCGCTTTTTGCCGTATCGGCTCCGGAAACACATGCGTGTGCACGTCAATAATCATTGTCATACTTTGCCTCACTGTATATCTTAAATTGAAGAACCAACGCCTCAAGACCGCAGCTGATTCTGTTTGTCTTAATCATTGACCGCCAGCGGCTCGATAAGCCCCGCGAGATAAAATGAGCCGCAGACGACGAGCATGGCGCCCGCGTCCCGCGCGGCGGCTTTGGCTTGTTTAAACGCGGTCAGCGTGTCAGGCTGAACCGTGCACTGGGTATAAGCGCTGAACTGTTCACACAGCAAGTCCGGGCTCGCCTCGCGCTCCATTGCCACGCTCGTCACAATCACCTGCGAAAAATACGGCGCGAGAGCGCGTATCATCGGCGAATAATCCTTGTCCTTCATGCACGCGAACAGCAGCACCTTTTTTCTGTCCGCAAAATAGTCATCCATCGACGCGCAAAGCGCCTGCGCCGCAGCCGCGTTGTGTGCACCGTCGATCAAAATGTCCGTCTTGCCTGGTATAAACTGCGTGCGGCACCGCAGCACCGCAGCATTTAGCCCCTTACGAATGGCGTGATCACTGATGCCGAGCGTCTGCGCTACCTTCACCGCCAGCGCAGCGTTATCCGGCTGATGGTGCCCAATTGCCCGAATCGCGTACTCTTTATCTTCGAGTAAAAACGTCTGCCCCGCTACGGACGCAGACACGATATCCACACACGGTGCCACGGTCAGCGCCGCGTTCATTTTGCGGCTTTCCACCTGAATCACCGTCATCGCTTCATCCGGCTGATCGGCGGATATCACCGGCACACCGGGTTTGATGATGCCGCTTTTGTCATAGGCGATTTGCGACAGCGTGTCACCGAGTATCGCCATATGGTCGTAGCTGATGGGTGTGAGTACCGAAACGCTCGGCATGATCACGTTGGTCGAGTCGTGGCGTCCGCCGATGCCCGTTTCGATCACAGCGTATTCCGCACCCTGCCGCTCAAACCAAAGCAGCGCTGCTGCCGTGTATGCGGCGAAAAGCGTGTCGTTCACGGCAAGTCTTTTGCTCGCCACCTCTTTAAGCAGCGCGTCAAGCTCATCCTCACCCACCATACGCTCATCAATTCGCATGCGCTCTGTGGGCGAAACAAGATGCGGCGAGGTAAAGCATCCCGCGCTATGCCCCGCCGCCATCAATATTCGGTAAATGTATTCGGTCACCGAACCTTTGCCGTTGGTGCCTGCAATGTGTACATAGTTCATTTCTGCAGTTCGGATTTCCTCTGTGTCACTGCGGCCAGCATATCGCGGTAGTTGCTAACTTTATTGCGCTCCTCCTGCACCACAGCAGCGGGCGCCTTACCCATGAAACCGGGGTTATTCAGCTTGCCTTCGGCGCGCTTGATCTCCTTTTCGAGACGTTCCGCTTCCGCGCTCAGCCGCGCGATTTCCTTATCGATATCGATAAGCTCACCAAGCGGCATAAACGCCTCTGCGCCCACGCCGATGACCGACACTGCGTTATCAGGCACGCCGGATTTGTCAGCGATGAACTCAAGGCTGGACGCAAGGCCGAGCCGCTCAATATAAATTGCGCACATCTCATAGTCCGCGCGGGCATCGCCCGACGCGAGTATTTTGAGCGCCGCACGTTTATTCGCGGGCACGTTCATCTCGGCGCGGATGTTGCGGATGCCGCGAATCAACTCCATCACGTTGGCCATAGCCTTTTCTTCTACGGCATACTCTTTGCCGGGAGTCGGCCAATCGGACACCATGATGCTGCCCGTCGTACCCGGCATAGACTGATAGATCTCTTCCGTGATGAACGGCATGAACGGATGCAGCAGCTTAAGCGTACCTTCCAGCACGGTGTTCAGCACCGATACGGCTGTCTGCTTATCCGCTTCGTCCTCCGCATTCAGGCGCGGCTTGGCCATCTCGATATACCAGTCGCAGTATTCGCTCCAGAGGAAGTCGTGCAGCTTCTGCGCCGCCATGCCAAGCTCAAACCTCTCGATCAGCGACGTCACGTCTGTGGCCATATCCGACAGGCGCGAAAGTATCCATTTGTCTGCGATATCCAACCGCGCTTCGTCGATGGGCGCGATGCTGTCACCTGTATTCATCAGCACAAAACGTGCCGCATTCCATATTTTGTTCGCAAAGTTGCGTGCGGCAAGCACCTTTTCAGGCGAGAAGCGTAGGTCTCCACCCACGCGCACGCCCGCTGCCAAGCTGAACCGCAGCGCGTCCGCGCCGTATTCGTCGATCACCTCAAGCGGATCAATGCCGTTGCCCAAGGATTTGCTCATTTTGCGTCCTTGCGCGTCGCGCACAAGGCCGTGTATGCTCACGAAATCAAACGGCTTTTCACCCATGCATTCAAAGCCGGACATAATCATACGTGCTACCCAGAAGAACAGGATGTCGTAGCCCGTCACGAGCACGCTTGTCGGATAGAAATAGTCAAGCTCAGGCGTTTTGTCCGGCCAGCCCAGCGTCGAAAACGGCCACAGGCCGCTGCTGAACCATGTGTCCAGCACGTCTTCTTCCTGCTTTATGTTGGCTGAGCCGCAGTTCGGGCACGTATCGGGCGCTTCCGTGGCAACGGTCATCGTACCGCAGCTGGCACATGTCCACGCAGGAATACGGTGCCCCCACCAGAGCTGGCGCGATATGCACCAGTCGCGGATGTTCTCCATCCAGTTGAAGTACACGCTCTCACTGCGCTTGGGCACAAGCTTGATATCGCCGGTTCTCACCGCCTCAATCGCGGGCTCCGCAAGGCTCTTCATCGCCACGAACCACTGTTTGGAGACAATCGGTTCCACCGTAGCGTCACAGCGGTAGCAATGACCCACGTTGTGCTTATGGTCGTCAATCTTAACGAGCAAGCCAAGGCTTTGTATCTCGTCCACGATCTGTTTTCTGGCGTCATCCTTATGCACACCCTCGTATTTACCGCCGAAGCTGTTAACATATCCGCTGTCGTCCAGTACACGGATCACGGGCAGGCTGTGGCGCTCCGCCACCTCAAAGTCGTTCGGGTCGTGAGCGGGCGTGATTTTGACAGCACCCGTGCCGAACTCCATATCCACGTATTCGTCCGCGACCACGGGTATCGGTCTGTTCATGATGGGCAGTATCACGTTTTTGCCCACCAAATGCGTATAGCGTTCGTCCTTGGGATTCACTGCGACGGCAGTATCGCCGAGCATTGTCTCGGGCCGCGTGGTCGCCACAGTGATGCCCTCGCCGCCGTCCTCCGCCGGATAGCGGAAATGCCACAGGTGCGAGTCGTGCTCCGCATATTCCACCTCTGCGTCGCTAAGCGCGGTGCGGCAGTCCGGACACCAGTTGATAATACGGTCGCCCTTGTAAATGAGCCCTTTGTTGTAAAGCCGCACGAAGAATTCGTTGACGGCTTTTGAGCAGCCTTCGTCCATCGTGAAGCGTTCGCGCTCCCAGTCGCACGAAGAACCAAGCTTTCGTAGCTGCTGAACGATGCGTCCGCCGTACTGCTTCTTCCATTCCCACGCACGCTCCAAGAACCTCTCGCGACCCAGCTCCTCCTTGGATGTGCCTTCCTCCTTGAGCTTATCGACGATCTTGACCTCCGTCGCGATGCTTGCATGGTCGGTGCCGGGCAGCCAGAGCGCCTCATAGCCCTGCATGCGTTTGGTGCGGATGATCGCGTCCTGTATCATGTTGTCCAGCGCATGCCCCATGTGAAGCTGCCCCGTGATGTTGGGCGGCGGTATCACAATGGTGAAAGGCTTTTTGTCTTTATTGACCTCCGCATGAAAATAGCCTTTGCTTTCCCACTCGTCATATAATCTTTGTTCAACCTCTTTGGGTTCGTATACCTTTTCAAGTTCTTTTGCGCACATAGTCTCCTCCGTTACCTTCTCTGTCATAATGTATGGAAATAAAAAAACCGCCCGATAAAAGGACGGAAAACCGCGGTACCACCTTGATTCGAACCGCCAAAAGCGATTCGCTCTTTATTCCGCTTAACGCGCGGCTCACGCCAACGGCTACTCAATCAAGTTCACCATCGGTGCTCCAAAGCGACTTCGGGCACGCACTTTGCGGGGCTCTTTCAGCCAATGAAGCCCCTCTCTTTTAGCAAACGCCTTTGCCTTACTCCTCTTTGTCTTCGCATTGGAAAAATTATAATATAGCCATTTTGCGCTGTCAACTCAAATTATCGTTTTGAACAATCAGCCCTAATTGCGTTTTTGCTGATTCATCCTAATAT
>JAEWQS010000049.1 GCA_023399095.1 Bacillota bacterium | reverse complement strand
TTTGAGAACTTCCGGCGCCGAATTTTACTAACTCTGAATGCTAACAGGATTCCGATCACTTGAATGTGATCGGAACCCTGTAATAATTACTTTTGTCTACGTCACCCCAACCATTGACATAGAGCCATATAAAAAACCCCGACAGCTTCAATGAACTGTCGGGGCCGTGTAAACACATTGTTATTCAGCCGCTGCGACTTTCGCATCGGCGTCGATAACCAGATCCGATTCGCCAAAGACGCGCTCAATATGCGCTTCGTCGAATTTCTTTGTCATCTTGCTGACAATGGGCGTCACGATCAGCGACAGCACCATCGCGATGGATCCGATCGCAGGTGCGCTCAGCCACTTAGGCAAAGCTGTGCTGACGCTGCCGATGATCATCAGCGGCACCACGACAACGAGACCCGTGATCACACCAGCCCAAGCACCCGCTTTGGTCATGCCCTTCCAGCGCACGCCTAGCAGGAACGGAGCGAGGAAGCAGCCGGAAAGTGCACCCCATGAGTAGCTCATTAACGTGACAATCGCGGCGGGCTGCAGCAGTGCAATCACGAGCGAAATAATCACAAACACCCCACACAGTACCCGCATCAGCGTCATCAAGCTCTTATCCTTCATCTTAGGACGCGCACTCTTCACAAGATCCATAGAAATGGATGAAGAGGACACCAGCACGAGCGAAGAAAGCGTGGACATTGAAGCGGCCAGCAGCAGCACGAGGATAAGCCCGAGCATCACAGCAGGAAGCGCTGCGCCCATCACCTGCGGCATCACATAATCCATATTCTCCGGTGCTTCGGCGAGATATAGACGACCGAACGTGCCCACGAAGTAAGCCGCGCCGCCGACGACCAACGCAAACAGCGTTGAAATGACGGTGCCTCTCTTTATCGCTTTGTTATCCTTAATCGCATAGAATTTATGTACCATCTGCGGCAGGCCCCACGTACCCAGGCTCGTGAGCAGCACGAGCGAAATGAGCATGATGGCATTCTCCGCGCTGCCGAACGGCGACGCCAGAGACGCATCAATCTCGGCAATTTTCGAAAGCCCCGCACCGATGCCGCCAACTGCTTCGTTGCCGACAACAAACATTACCATAAGCAAAACGCCCACGATCATAATAATTCCCTGAATAAAATCGGTCAGCGCTGTGGCGATATAGCCGCCTGAGAGCAGATACATCGCGGTGAGCACCGCCATGCCGACCATGCACCATGCGTATGGTAAATGAAATACACTTTCAAAGAAATAACCAAGACCCTGATACACGCTTGCGCAATACGGCACCAAGAACACGAAGATAATCAGCGCCGCGGTGATTTTTAGACTTTTTGAATTGTATCTTTTGAAGAAGAAATCGGGCATCGTCGAGGCATCCAGCCTGTGCGTGATGCGCCGTGTGGGCTTGGCGAGAAGTTTCCACACAAGGAACGTGCCTATGAGTGCGTTGAAAATGCCGATCCATGTGGCACTTAGACCCAGATTCCAGCCGAATTTTCCCGCGTATCCCACGAATATAACAGCGGAAAAATACGTGGTGCCATACGCAAACGCGGTCATCCAGCCGCCGATTTTGCGCCCGCCCAAAAAGAAGTCGTCTGTGGTTTTCGTTTTGCGTCTTGCGAAGATGGCGACAGCAACAAGCATCGCCGCATAAAGACAAATAATAATGATTTGAGCAGCCATAAATTTACCTTCCTTCCGTACTGCTGGCAAATTGGACAACAAAAAAAGCCCTGCCGTCCTACATTTCTACCTGAATATATTACTACACACATCTGTGTATATGCAACTTTTTTTCTATGAAAAAGGCTTGACACTCCTATTGTAATAGTGTACTATTCTACTAGTACACATAAAAGAGGTCAAATATGGAATACAACAGCCGTTATCCGATCTATTTGCAGGTGATCGATTTGATACAAAAGCAGATGGTACAGGGTGAAATACTGCCCGGGGAGAAGATGCCTTCCACGCGTACTCTCGCGCTTGAGTATGAAGTGAACCCCAATACGGCAGCAAGGATATATAAGGAGATGGAAACTATGGGTTTGTGTTATACCGAACGCGGCCTTGGCACGTTCATGACAAACGACAAGAATGTCGTTAAGCGCATCAAGCGCGAGCTTGCTGAAAAGCTCACGCACGAGTTTGTCCACGATATGAGTGAGCTAGGCTTTTCACCTGAAGAAATGAAGAAAGCGATCGAGGAGGAAGCAAAATGAATCTTAAGGCGATTAATCTGACCAAAAAATACTCAGCGACAACGGCTGTCGACTCGGCAACCGTCACACTTGAGCCCGGGCGCATTTACGGGCTGCTGGGCCCAAACGGCAGCGGCAAATCAACATTTATGAAGCTCGCCGCAGGGCTTGTCCATCCCACATCGGGGGAAATTCACATCATGGATCAGCGCATAAGCGAACAGTCCCGCGCTCATGTGGTGTATATGCCGACCGAAGCCTACTTCTACAGCTATATGACAATTCGGCAGATTGGCGGTTTTCATTCCGATTTCTACACGGATTTTTCTGTCGACACTTACCAAAGGCTGGTGACGAGCATGGGCCTCAATATGGACATGAAAGTATCATCTCTTTCTTCCGGCATGTCCGCCAAATTAAAGCTCGCGGCCACCGCCGCGCGCGACGCGCAGATCATCATGCTTGATGAACCCCTCAACGGGATTGATCTCCTCGCGAGAGACGTGATTATGTCAACCATCATCGGAATCGCCAACGAAAATAACACAATACTATTATCCAGCCATTTGATCGATGTGATGGAAAGCATACTCGATGAGGTGATATTTATTAAACAAGGCCGTATTGCCATGCAGGGCAATGCCGAAACCCTGCGCAGTGAGCATGGCAAATCAATCGTCGATATTTATAAGGAGGTTTTCGCATCATGATGAAGCTGATGAAATATGAGCTGCTGCGTCGCAAGCAGCTGCTGCTTGGCGCGTTGCTGACAATACTGTTGATTGAAGGCATCACGGTTTATGCCATTTACCGGGGTGGTAACTGGAATGTGCTGGCCATTATATTGACGTTTCTGATGGCTATCGGCGCTTTGCTGCTTCCTATATTCAATTCCGTCACCAAGCTGTACGCCGATTTTAAACAAAAACAGGGCTATATGCTGTTTTTAACACCCCAAAGCGGATATAAAATACTCTGGGCAAAAATGCTGCACGGCACGGTTGAAATACTCGCAGCGCTTGCGCTGGTAGCCGGATGTCTTTTCTTAAGCGGATTTGCCGCTAATCAGTTTCAGGACGGAGTTATAAGCCATATGCTCGCGTCCATGCAGCAGGAAATGAGCAGCCTGTCTATTGGCACGGCAGGGTTCGTCTATGTTTTGCTTATCGTGCTGCAAATGCTCGCACAGCTTTCCATCGCAATGCTCGCGGTGACTGTCAGCCGTTCCATCATGCCCGCCACGAATTACAGCTGGCTCATCGCACTGCTGATGTATTTCGCGTTTGCGGTGGGAGTGAACCTTGTCGACAGCCTCCTGTTGCTTGCATTCGGCCTTGCCGGAGACATCATGAATATTGTTAAAATCGGCATTGAAAATATCGGCGGCATGATTGCCAAGTATCTGACAATCGGCGTGGTGGCTTACGTGGCATGGTTCATTGGGTGCACGGCGCTCGCCGGTCGTCTTGCAAGCAAAAACGTTGATCTATAAAAAAGGTGATGACTATGAAAACAAAATTGATCTTGATACTTTCAATCATCTTGATGCTTGCCCTGCTTCTGTGCGGATGCACGATCACCAGCGGCGTATTTACGGGCATGAGTCACAACTCATCGGATACGTCAATAGGCGCAAGTTACTTGACTTTTGACGGTTCGATAGCCAAGCGTTTATCGCTTAAAGCTGATGACGAGGTGAGCTTTGTCTTTCAGGGTGAGGACGGGCTTATGGCCGCCGTCAAGCAAGGAGACGACGTGATAACCGACATCACCGATGGCAGCGAATTCACCGTTCCTGCGGATGGCACCTACGATTTCACGGTGGAAGGAGAAGCGACAGAGGGCGCTTTCTCCCTCTCGTGGTCAATCGAATAGAATCAAGTTAAAAGCAGCGCCTTTAAATCACTAAGGCGCTCTTTTACTGCTTCCTCACCGATTTGGAGCATGTTTTCGATGGTCTTGAAGCTGTGACGCGCATGCCCTTCAAGATCGGGGCGCAGCATAAGGTCCGCATAGCGCTCGCAGATCGCGCTATTGATATTGGTGCTCAGATTGTACGCCGTCAAAAACACATCGATACGCTTAAGGCTGTCGGTGCCGCGGTTCCTGTCGGCGTTTAAGTTGATACCCACCACGGTGTCTGCGCCCATGTCTCGAAGCTCACGCGTGGGGATGCTGCGCAGCGTGCCACCGTCTATATAAACCTTGTCTCCGATGCACACCGGCTGAAACACACCCGGCACAGCGCAGCTGGCCGAAAGCGCCTTAGATACACCTCCCTTGCAGAGCGTATCCAGCGTTCCCTGCTTCAAATCCACCGCGACGGCGCAGAAGGGCCGATGCAGATCGTCAAACGTCATATCCTTTAAAAAGCAGTCGGCAAGGCGTTCGATGATCTCGGGACTCATATAGGAAATCAGGTGCGGCCTTTTAGGCAGCACGTTCTTATCACGCAGATTCAGCACAAAGTCGTAAAGCTTCTCCCAGGGAACATCCGCCGCGTACAGCGCGCCCGCTATGGCGCCCGCCGAATTGCCAGCCACCATGTCAAACGATATGTTGTTCTCCTGAAACACACGTATCGCGCCGATATGAGCGAAACCGCGCGTTCCGCCGCCGCCAAATGCAATACCGGTTTTTTTGACCTCCATTAAATGCACCTCCAAACCATACCCAAAAACACTGTTTTTGGGTATTCGCAATAAAATGTCGAAAATTATCGTCAGTATTTACATTATACTCGCGGCATGGCAAAAGTAGTATCACTTTTGGAACTTTTCGTTAATTAGTTCGTCTATATGGTATAATTATCACAACAAGTATGAGGAGTTGGCTATGAAAAAAATCTTGATGATATTGCTTGCCGCAACGATGATGCTTGGCGGCTGCACAACACAGGGAATTAACCAAGAATCTCCCGGCACTAAAGCCGAAAGCCATCGCGCGGTACTGGCGCAGCAGAGCATCGTGCCTCTGAATTCAAGCTTTGTCAGTGCAGTAAACGGATTCGGATTTGATGCCGCAAAACGTCTTTATAATACCGAAGAAAATCTCGCGCTGTCCCCCGCCAGCATCGAGCTTGCGCTATGCATGACACGCACAGGAGCTGGAGGAGACACAGCGAATGAAATGGCGCAAACGCTGGGTGTTTCAGATCTTAGCGACAGCGAGATTATAGACGCATGCAAGTCACTCATGTGGCGCGCCAACACAGGCGGCATGGAAGCGGCCAACGCCATCTGGCTCAGCGATGTATACACATTTACGGACGACTTTGTGGACACTTGCACAGGTGACTTCTTCGCGGACGCGTTTCCGCTTACAATCCCCGGCGCCAAGGACGCAATCAATGCGTGGGCCGATGAAAAAACGCACGGGCGCATTAAGGATATCATCAGCGACGAGCTCCCGCAAGAAACACGCATCGTGCTCGCCAACGCGCTCTACTATCTGGGCGAATGGGAAATGCCTTTCGAGGCCAACGATACATGGGATGATGAATTCGCCGCACCGTCCGGCAGCGTCACCACGGCGTTTATGCACAGTGATTGGTCTGTCCCCTATTACAAAAACGACGATTTTTCCATGATTACGCTGGATTTCAAGAGCAAAGAAGGCGAAGGAAAATACGCGATGGCGTTTTTGCTGCCCACAGAGGGAACAAGCGTGAATGATATGCTTCAAAGTCTTGATGCTGATACCTTTTTAAATGCGCTCAATGCTGATAAGCAGGAGGTGTGGATCAAGCTGCCCAAGTTTGAGTTCTCGTATTTCAGTAAGCTCAAGGATACCCTTGCCGCAATGGGTATGCAAAAAGCGCTTAATCCCGATGAAGCCGATTTTTCCCCAATGACGAACGAAGACAACATGATTTATATCGACGAGGTGCTGCACAAGTGCTATATCCGTGTGGATGAGCTGGGTGCCGAAGCCGCGGCGGTAACCGCGGTTGTGGCAGCAGAGGGTGCCGCTTTCATGGAAGAGGAGCCGCCCAAGTTCTACGCCGACCGTCCTTTCGTGTTCGCAATCTATTCACAGGAAGACGGCACAATTGCGTTCCTCGGCGCCGTGAACGACCCGACAAAAGAATAACAGATAGCTTTGCCTAAATATAATAAATCGCCTTTGCAAAGCTGCAAGAGCGATCAACTGTCAAAAAAGTCTTAAAATATAATTAGTGGGCAAGACGGGCTGTGCCCGCGCAGCCCACACCTTGCGGTTTTGCGCAGTTTCGAGTCTGCGAGGAACAAGCAAAACCGGAAAACTGGCGGAAAACCGTAGGTTTTTCGCCAAGCTAATCGCCTTTGCAACGCTGCATGGGCGATTTTTGTTTGTCTGAGTTACAGCCTGTGCATCGCGTCGAAGATCTCTTCGCGCATGATGCGAATATCCATGCAAATGCTTTTCGCCGTTTCGCTGATGCTGTCGCTGAGTTCTCCAAAAGGCACACTGCAATTATCCATGTCC